>DATMOE010000218.1:0-8027 GCA_035568435.1 Herbaspirillum sp.
ACGGCGGCGTGGTCCGCACCGGCATCGACACCTATGCATCCAAGGATATCGGCAAAAACACCCTCTTCATCGGCATGGGCGCGGGCGTGTTTACCGGGCGCAACGTCGAGACCAATCAGGGTGAAACGCTGCGCACCGGCATTGATATTCCGCTGTTTACGTCGTTAAACTGGCATCTGAATAGCGGACTGGTCGGCAGCTATGAGCATTACGCGAAAAATCTGCGCTTCTATACGTTCGGGCAAGGCGGTTATTACAGTCCTCAGCGGTATCTGTCGCTGAGTGTCCCGATCGATTGGACGGCCCGTTTAGGCAAGGCCTCATGGGGCATCCATACCTCGCTGGGATTCTCGCATACAGGCGAAGCCGATTCGCCGTTTTTCCCGACCGACGCCAGCCTGCAGAACAGCGCGCTGGCGAATTCCGTTAATAATGTCAATACGGGTTCCGCCGGCGGCGGCTTTTCCTATTCGTTCAGCGCCATTTTCCAATATGAATTAACGCAGAATCTGGCCGGCGGCCTGAATATTGCCATTGACCGTTCCCGCAGCTACGCGCCGAGCACGGCCATGGTTTACTTACGCTATTTATTTAATCCGGGCCGCGATCCGGTCAAGTACCCGTCCGCCGTTACACCTTATTCCGACTTCTAGCCATGGCAACGTTACCATCCGGCCTATCCGTCACATTGAAGCGCGCCTCCGCCTTGCGCAACACCTTGGCGCGCGCAATGCCATCGCTGCACCGTCGCCGGCGTGGGGCGACGCTTGCCATTGAAAGCTTGCCGGAACAGTTTGCAGCGTTGCAGCCGCAGGCTGTGCACGTGGCCTACATTGCCGACGCCGTGGCCCGCGATGCGCTGCTGTTCGAGACCGCCCGCGCAAGCAAGGCGGCCTTTACAACGCTGGCGCTGGCGCGCGAGCCCAAGGAGATTGCCGTCGCTTTGCGCGCACGCGGGTTCGGCCTCAGTAGTCCAGATTCGAATGCGAAGGTGAATGCGACAGCGGCCTGGCCGCGCAAGCTCAACGTACTGGCGCTGCCGTCTTTGCCGGACGACGAAGCCGATGCGGTGGTGCCGCTGATCCGGCTGATCAGTGGCTTACGTGCATTGAAGCGCTTCGGGGTGAAGCAAGACGCGCTGTATATCATCGAAGGCGCAGATTACTGGTTCAGTTGGCGCAACGCCGGGGCGCTGGCGCAGGAAGCGCAGTTTCTGGCCAATTGGTGTGCATTGCGGCGCTGTTGCGTGCTGTTGGTGTTTACGGGCGCGCAGCTTGGGTCTGATCTGAAAACCGCGCAGTTCGATAACGAACAGCAGGGCTTCACCGCCGCCCTGAATGGTTTTCATGGCGCATTCGCCGGCGTGGCGAGTTTGCTGAAATCGCACGGCGAGATGATCTGGAAGGTTGAATTCTGGCGCGCTAACGATGCCATGGTGACAGGCGAATCGGTGCCGCTACGGTTTACCGAAACCGGTGCGCTGGCGATTGCCAATACCACCGTCGATGATGCACTAAGGGTGATGCTGCTGACCAAGGATGAAAATCGGGTGGTGGCCACCCAGGCCTCTATCGCAGATGAAAAATATGTGCCCGCAGAGTGGGAAATCATGGAAAACAATCGGGCTGTGCTGGCGGCTTGCCGCCATGCCCGCGGCGTGACGGTGCTGCTCGATTATTCGGAACAAAATGCATTGGCCGATTTGTGCGAAACCATCCATACCTTGCGCTGGCATTGCGGACAGGCGCTCAAGATCGTGGTGCGCGAGCGCCACCAGTTCATGCGGCATCAATATGAATTACTCATCCTGAGCCTGGGCGCAAACCAGGTGATCGGCCGCGATGTTCCCTTTTCAAGACTGCAATTTCTCCTCAAATCACTTCAGGGGCAATTGCGCACGCGTCCCATCGCGAGCGATTTCCAGACTGCCTTGTCGGCTGCGATCTGTGCCTCGGTATGCGGCTATCTGACGGTGCCGCTGTTCTGCGAACAGATTGAAATGATTATCGAACGCGGACAGGTTTTGCACTTGCCGCACCTGCTGTTTCATTTGCGGCTGCGTCCCGAGATCGCCCATCTCGACGCGCTCAATGCCTGCATCTTGCGGCGCGATGGCGATATTTGTACTGCAGACGTGAATGGACTTTATCTATTTTTGTTCGGCTGCAGAATTTCGGATGCCGATGCTGTCATGCTGCGCATCTTCGGCGAAGACGCCGGACGCTTTTTCGATAAGGACGTGCGTTATACCGACCATGCGGATTTACTGAAACAATTGACCATACTCAAGGGCAACAATGTGCTGCATGCAGCACCCGATTACACGGATGCATTGTCCTCGCACCAAGCGCAAGCGCCGCGGCAAGCGCTGATGCCACTGCAGCCACTGATGCCGCAACTAATGCCGCAAGCCCGCGACGCCAGGCCGGGAGCTGCGGCCGATGCAACGAATGCCAAAACGGTGCCGCCGGCAGTCATCGAAGAGCTGATAAAGGCGGCGAGCCGGGTCAAGAGCATCAAGCCGCACGCAGAATTATCGGCCATGCCGCTGAAGAAATCGACGAGGCCCTGATATGGACGTTCTATTCAATTGCTTTGTGATCGGTCTGGCCATCGGTGTTCCGGTGTGGATTCTGATGCAATACCTGCGCCCTCGCTTCAGGTTCCTGGGATTGCCGGCATTCGGCGGCGGTCTACAGGCAATTCATATCGAGCCCGTGGTGTTGGATGGCCGCTTTGTGGCCAGTGTTGCCTATGCGCTGGATGTTGCGCCGACGGTTGTATCGACGATTGCGCCCGCTGCCGTTGCGGCCGAAATCGACCTCGAAACACCGCAAGCTGCGCCATGAAAACCATCGCCATTATTTCGGTCGCCGGCGGTACCGGCAAGACGATGCTGACGGCATCGTTGGCGGTGCTGCTGGCGCGGCATCGCCGCGCGGTGGTCGCCGTTGAAATGGACGAACAAAATATGCTTGGCACGTGGCTGGGCCTGGGGGCGTTTTCCGTCACTGGACTGGGGACCCATGCGATCCATCGGGACGGCGCATGGCACGCCAGTACTTTCCGCAACAACGACGGCGTACTGTTCGTGCCGTTCGGCGCAGTGCCCTGCGAGGCATTGCCTTCCTTTGATAAGTTGCTGGGATCGAACGAGCGTTGGCTCGCCGATAGCCTCGACGAGATCAGCCTGCCGCAAGACGGCGTGGTGCTCATCGATGCGGCCCGCTTCCCTGGCGAAAAAGCCATGCAGGCCGTGCGCTGCGCCGATCTGGTGATCTGCGTGGCCCGTCCCGATCCGGCGGGCAGCGCCGCGCTGGCGGGGCAAATCGCCTTCTTGCAGCAACACTGCAAGGTGCTCAAAGTATTGCTCAACGGTGTGTATCCCGCGCGGCAACTGCATCATGATGTCATCACCATGCTCAAAGCCCGTATCGGCGGCGACGCCTTGCTGCCGATACGCATCCATCTGGATGAGGAAGTGCCACGGGCCTATGCCCGCGGCGGTTATTTCTTCGATCACGCGCCGCATTCGCAAACCTCGCATGACATACACGGTCTGGCGGGCTGGCTCGAAGCCTGGACCACTGACGGCGCGAGCGCTTAATGGCTATCTTCTCTTCTTCTTCCAGGTCGTTCGGCGCCCCTGCAACCATGCGAGACAGGTTGTCGGGCCGCTTGGGCGTGGCCAGGCCGGCGCCGTTCCGGCGATGGCTGCTCAGGCTGTTTTTCCGGCCGCCCGCCGCCGGCCAGCCGGATGTCATCGGCCTCTGGCTGGCGATGCTCTGGCCCAGGGTCAAGGAGGTCTTGGGCCTGCCGGCCGATCACGCATGGTTCGATTGGCCGTTACGGATTATTTTTCGCGCTCCGCCGCCGGGTCAGCCGGATCGCTTGCGCGCCGCGGTCATTGAATTCATCTTCAGGCTGGCGCAAGAACTGGGCGTTGTGAAAATCTATCAGTTGGATGCCTGGCTGTGGCGGTTCTTCATCCGCGCGTCGGGCGGCGACGCGCAACGCAAACTGGGCGATCGGATCGTCGATAGCGTGAGCTATGTTGCGGCGCCGCCTTTGCTGGCATTCGACAGAGCCTATCGCTGGCTGGATCAAAAATTGCCCGACGTCCCTTGGGAACGCTGGGGCGCCAAGCTCGAAGCCGGCAGCAATGCGCTTAACGGGTTCCGCTGGAATGCGCCCATCATGGCCTTATTGGGCCTGACCATACTGGTACTAGTCGGCACCGCACCATTGACCGCGAATTCACAGATGATCTTTTTCGGCATCACGGTCGTGGCCGCCCTGTTGGTCCGCAATTTGCCGGGACGCCTGCCCGTCATCATGTTGATCGCACTCTCGATGACGGCGACCTTTCGCTATATCTGGTGGCGCTCCACGGAAACGCTGGAATTTCGCAGCGTGCCCGAGGCCATGGTCGGCTTTTCCTTATATGCGGCCGAAGCGTATACCTGGCTGATTTTGCTGCTGGGCTTTATACAAACTTGCTGGCCGCTGAAACGTAAAGTAGCCGCCCTGCCGGACAATATCGATCTGTGGCCGTCGGTCGACATTTTCATACCGACCTATAACGAATCGATGAATGTGGTCAGGCCGACGGTCTTTGCGGCGCAAGGGATCGATTGGCCGGCCGATCGGCTGCGGATTTATTTACTGGACGACGGCCGCCGCCCCGAATTTCGCGCCTTTGCCGAAGCCGTCGGCATTACGTATATCGAACGCGAGGAGCATACGCAAGCGAAAGCCGGCAATATCAACCATGCACTTGGCATCACGCGCGGCGAATATATCGCCATTTTCGATTGCGATCACATTCCGACGCGTTCATTTCTGCAGATGACCATGGGCAGCATGCTGGCGGACCCCAAATGCGCGTTGGTGCAAACGCCACATCATTTCTTTTCGCCGGATCCCTTTGAGCGCAATCTCGATACCTATCGCAAGGTGCCTAGCGAAAGCAGTTTATTTTACGGTTTGGTGCAGGACGGCAATGATCTTTGGAATGCCGCTTTTTTCTGCGGCTCCTGTGCGGTGATCAAGCGCGCACCGCTGGAAGAAATCGGCGGCGTCGCGGTGGAAACCGTCACCGAAGACGCGCATACCTCACTCAAGCTGCACCGCCGCGGCTACAACTCGGCCTACCTGGCGACCGTCCAAGCAGCAGGGCTGGCCACCGAGACCCTGGCCGGCCATATCCGCCAGCGCATTCGCTGGGCGCGCGGCATGGCGCAGATTTTCCGTGTCGACAATCCGCTCACCGGCAAGGGGCTGAGCCTGTTTCAGCGCTTCTGCTACAGCAACGCGATGCTGCATTTTTTCTATGGCATTCCACGCATGCTGTTTTTGGTCATGCCGATTGCTTATCTGCTGTTCCAGCTTTATTTCATTTACGCCTCGGCCTGGGCCTTGGCCGCATTCGTGCTGCCGCATATCGCGCTGGCCAATGTCGCCAATTCAAGAGTGCAGGGAAAATTCCGCCATTCGTTCTGGGCCGAGGTGTATGAATCGGTGCTGGCCTGGTATGTGGTCGTACCCACCACGCTGGCGTTCTTCAATCCGAAATACGGTAATTTCGACGTCACCAGCAAGGGGGGGCGGATCGACGATGGCTACCGGGATTGGAGCGTCTCCAAACCCTATCTGGTTCTGGTGATCATTAATGCCACCGCCTTTTGCTTCGGTCTGGTGCGTTTGTTCTATCTGAATCCCGATGACACCTCGACCATTATCATCAACCTGCTATGGACTACCTACAATATGGTCATGCTGGGCGCCGCAATCGCCGTTTCACGCGAAGCCCGGCAAATTCGCGCCACGCATCGCAACCCGATGCGCGTAGGGGCAATGCTGTTATTGCGCGACGGCCGGATTATCGCCTGCCACACCAAAGATTATTCCTCCGGCGGCTTAGCGCTCGCACTGCCGGCGGCAACCGAACTTGAGCACGACCTGCCCGTGGGCGTGGTACTCAATCTGGGGACGGAACAATTTCACTTCGACGCCCGCGTCAGCCGCAGCGCGGGCACGCACCTCGGCGTGCGTTTCGAAAACTTAACGATGGAAAAAGAGCGGGAGCTGGTGCAATGTACGTTCGGTCGCGCCGATGCCTGGCTGCAGGCGGATGTGGCGCATAAGGCGGATTTGCCGCTGCGTAGTCTGGTGGAGGTCATCGTCATGGGTTTCGAGGGCTACACTATCCTGATTTCGGAATTGCTGCGCACAGTGTGGGGTCTGCTGGCAATCGATCGCTCCCGGCCACTTTAAATTAGTTAACGACAATAGAATTACTTAACGACGAGAAACGCATGGGTAGCTGGAACCTTTATTTTTTACTCAAACTTTTCCTTTACGCAAAAGGCATCGTGGTGCCGCTATGGATCGCTAATTTGCTATTCATCGTCGTGCTGGCCTATCCCATCAAAAGGCGCTGGATCCGCATGGTCCGCTCGGTCGTTGCGGTTGTCGTTGCCATTCCGCTGATTTATTACGAATCGAACCTGCCGCCCTTTATGCATGTCCTCGATCAGTTCGACAGCCTCAAGGGTTTTACGCCCGGCTACATGCAGGAATTATTCGCGCGTTTCTTGCCGGCGAAAGTCATCCTGACCGGGCTGGCCGCGTTGCTGGCGTATTACGTATTGAACCGCTGGATACGCGTCAGCTCCTTTATCTTGATCGCTTTCCTGGCGATGCCGTTATGGAATCTGGCTAGTCAGTTGTCGTTTGGCGGTGTTGGTGCGGCCAGCACACAAGCACAACGAGCAAATAGTGGCGCCCCGGCAGCGCCGTTGCTGCAATCTTCGAACTACGAAGCGATCCTGAAACAATTCAGGCAAACCGAATCGCAACGTCTGGTGACATTCAATCACATCGATCCGCAGCCGGATGCGCAATTCGACGTCTTGCTGCTGCAGATATGTTCGCTGTCCTGGGACGATCTCGATGCGGCCAAGGCAAAAAATAATCCTCTGCTCAGTCATTTCGATTATCTGTTTTCCAATTTCAGCTCCGCCGCCAGTTATAGCGGCCCCGCGGCGATCCGTTTGCTGCGCGCGGACTGCGGCCAGGAGGCGCATAAAGACCTGTATGCCGCCGTGCCGCAGTCCTGCAATATTTTCCCCACCTTGGCCGCGGCCGGGTTTGCGCCGCAAGTGCTGCTCAATCACGACGGCCGCTTCGACGATTTTATCGGTGACGTTACGCGCAACATCGGCATTCCCGGCATCAAGCCTTTTCCCAATGAGAGCGCGGCCGTGGGCATGCAAGCCTTTGACGGCTCGCCGGTGCGCGACGATTATTCCGTACTGGAAAGTTGGTGGAAAGCACGGCAATCGATCAACGGCCCGGTCGCGTTGTATTACAACTCCATCAGCCTGCACGATGGGAATGTACTGCCCAATTCACATCTGGGCAGCATCGAGTCCTACCCCCAGCGCGTGAACGCCCTGATGACGGAAATCGATAGGTTTTCCGATCTGGTCGCGGCCTCGGGCCGTAAAGCGGTGCTGGTGTTCATTCCCGAACACGGCGCAGCAATACGCGGTGAGCCGGGCCAGATTGCCGGCCTGCGCGATATCCCGACGCCGCACATTGTCAACGTTCCGGTCGGCGTGAAGTTAATCGGTTTTACCAATACGCATCCGCCGATGCAAGTCATCAACACGCCGGCCAGTTATACGACATTGGCGCAATTGTTATCCAATATGACGGCAAGCAGCCCGTTCAAGTCGATTGCACCACCGCTTTCGCAATATGCGGTGGATTTGCCGCACACGGAAATGATCGGCGAGAACGAGGATACGATCACCTTGCGCACGGCAACCGGCTATATGGTGCGCACCTCGGGGGGCGATTGGGTTGCAGGTAGATGAAAGAGATGAAGAGAGAGATGAATACGGAAATCGGTGCGGCGATAAGTAAAGAGGTCAGTACGGAGGCAAGTACGGAGGTCGGTACAGAGATGAATAAAAGCGGGGACCACGGGAAACATTGGGCTATCAGCGACATCGAGGGCT
>DATMOE010000219.1:0-2285 GCA_035568435.1 Herbaspirillum sp.
AAAGTAGCAGGCCCATTCACCGCATTTCAAGCGGCACATTCCGTTGCGGCGGCGGAAATGCCTGATCCAGTTCCGCCATATCCTGTTCGGTAAGCACGATATCCAGTGCTGCACGATTGGCGCGGACATGCGCCGGATCGACCGCTTTCGGAATCACGATGACATTGTCCTGCCGCAGCAGCCAGGCGAGGGCGATCTGCGCCGGACCGACCCCCTGTCCATGCCGTGCTGCAATGGCCTTCAATCGGGGATTCTCCAGCAGCCGCCGTTGATCCTGCGCGCCGGACTCCAGCGGCGAATACGCCATCACCGGGATCGCATGTTCACGGCACCACGGCAGCAGATTCCATTCGATGCCGCGCCGCAGCGGGTTGTAAAGCACCTGATTGACCGCAATTTCTTTGCCGCCAGGCTGCCCGTACACTTCCTGCATGCCGTTGCGGTCGAAATTACTGACGCCGAAATCGCGTATTTTTCCCTGCTTCTTGAGTGTTTCGAATGCTCCCAGCGTTTCCGCCAGCGGCACCGAACCGGGCCAGTGCAGCAGATAAAGATCGATGCAATCCGTGCCGAGCCTTCGCAGGCTCCGTTCGCAGGCGGCCTGCATGCCGCGCCGGTCGGCATTGTGCGGATAGACTTTACTGACCAGGAACACCTCGTCGCGGTGGCCGGCAATCGCCTCGCCGACGATCTCTTCGGCGCCGCCTTCCGCATACATCTCTGCCGTATCGATCAATGACACGCCAAGCGCCATGCCCAGCCGGAGCGCATCGACCTCGCGCTTTCTTTGGGCCGGATCCTCTCCCATATACCAAGTACCTTGTCCCAATACCGGGATTGGCCGTCCCGACGGCAACAGTAGTGTTTTCATCGTGTCATGAGGGGGCATGCATGCTCCTTTAGTCTGTTAAGTTGGCGGATTCAGCGTTTAATCCAGCCAGATGAAATCGGCCAGGCGAATACCTTTCGGTACAGCGAGGCAATACGATAAGTGATTCCGTCACCGATCTTTGTCCAGGCGAGATTAACGATGGCGTAGGTGACTACGCTGACCATCACCGCCCCCACCATATCTAGCGGAAAATGGACGCCGAGAAAAACACGCGCCCACGCCACTGCGCATCCAGCCAAAAGGGTAATGGCGCCGAGCAGCGGCAGGCCGCTGAACAATAAAGTAAAGGCAATGGATGCAAATACCGTACCGTGGTCGCTAGGGAAAGACGAGTCTGCGACATGCGCAAGGAAGGTATGCCCCAATCCCATGTCGAACGGGCGAGGGTGCTGCCAGAACAGGCCGATCAGTTGATTCAATCCGAGCGCGATAAACGCGACCGCGCAGGACTTGAGGGCAGCACTGCGTTTGTCGTTGTCACCCCACAGCCAAATTCCAAGCAATAGTAGTGGGATGGTGAAGATCAGGTCATTGCCGATAACAATGGCCAGATCGATTGCCCATGTTGCGGTATCGGCGCTGGCGTTGACTTGCAGGAATATGGCTTGATTCAACGCTTCAATGCTGTGCATCTAAAAATCCTTTGCTTTGTATCGTTAGCGTCCGATTATATTTGACAGCGTAATGATACGGTGAGAACTAATTACGTGAGTGCGGTATCGAGAAAGACGTAGAGCGCAGCGATTTTTCCATCGCGAATGATGACGAAATCCCAGCCCGTGTAGTCCGGTGCTTCGCCGCGCGGGCCGGAACCCCAGGCGATGCGTGCGGCGTTGTCGAGAACTTGCGGCTTGCTGTGCGGTGTGTATTCGAAATGCGGATGCGTCGCGCGCAGGTCGCCCGAGAACTTGTCGAGCGCATCATGCCCGGCAATGGCGCCACTCGGTGTGTAGACCATGCAGTCTTCGGTGTAAAGCTCTTTGATCGCTGCGCGACGACGCGTTGCATCGCCTTCGCCGAAGACTTCTTGGAGGTTGCGAAACAGCAGTTCGCTGGTACGGTCTGCCATGATATTTCTCCTTCAAATGTTGGGGGGCAATGGCACGTATGGCGCGCCATTGCAAATGCTTCACGACCGACGGCCATCCAGGCTAATGCGGCCACCGCCAAGAGCAATCACGTGTAACAAGCCACCGGCCATCGCGATATTTTTGAAGAAGTGGATGAATTGGTTCTGGTCGGCGAGATGATTGTGGAAGAACACGGCGGTCGCAAGCGTGAACAGGAACATGACGCCGGCGACGATGCGCGTTTTGTAACCGAGCAGTAGCGTGACGCCACCGACGATTTCGATGAGCGCGGCAACGCAGAATGCGATCACCGGGAAAGGCAA
>DATMOE010000220.1:0-5778 GCA_035568435.1 Herbaspirillum sp.
TGCTCACCACTTCGGAAACATTTCCGGCCTGATTACCGCGGTGGCCACGGTGAGCTTCATCGATCTGGCAAAACTATTACGCACTGCGCTGAAACGATCGGCGCTCAATGACGCAGATGGCCTCGAAGCCATCTGCGAAGCCTACTTAAAATTTGCTGAGCGCAAGCCGGCGCGTTACAAAATCATGTTCAGCGACGCCACCAGGGACAGGTCGGACGCCGGCTATAACGCGGCATCGCTAGATGCCTTTGAAATTCTCCGCGACACGATAAAAACCCATCGTGGCAACAGCAACGACGGGAAGACCGAAGAAGACGTCTGCGCTTCCCGGGCGCTGTTCATCTGGAGCGCATTACACGGGTTTGCAACCCTTGAGAACGCGCGGCGGCTGGAACTCCTAAAGGCGCCATTGCGAAGCGAGACCGACGAGGATCTGCGAAGGAAATTTCTGGATGTTTTGTTATTAACATCGTAGATCCGCGTTCCGTCCCCCACTACAAAGCCGGATGCCCCACCAGCATCGGCAAAATAACATTCCATATCCTGATGATCGCCGGCCCCAGCACCACCATGCTGATGGCCGGGAAGATGCAAATAACCAGCGGAAACAACATCTTGGTCGAGAGCTTGGCGGCCAGTTCTTCGGCGCGCATCTGCCGTTTATGGCGCAAGTCGTCGGAAAATACCCGAAGCGATTCGCCAACGCTGGTGCCGAATTTGTCGGATTGCGACAGCATCGAAGCAAAAGCGCCGATTTCTTCAACGCCGGTGCGCATGCCCAGATTGCGCAACGCGTGTTCACGCGTGTTGCCGGCGCGAATTTCCAAATTGGTCAAATGGATTTCCTGGGCCAGTACGACGCTTTTGATTTGCATTTCTTCTGCTACCCGTGTCAGGGCGGCGTCCAGGCCCAATCCCGCTTCGACGCAAACCAGCATCAAATCGGCAGCATCCGGGAAGGATTCAAATATTTCACGCTTGCGGCCAACAATCATCCGCCTAAGAATGAAATTCGGCAGGAAGCATCCGATTGTGGCGACGACCAACACGACAAACAGCAAGGTGTTGCGCTCCAGGTTGGCGCCGCTGATCTGCAGCACCAAATACCCTATCCCGGCGAATAACACCGGCAGCAAGGTCTTGATGCCGTAGAAAATCAAAGGCGCGCTTTCGTTGCGAAATCCCGCAGTAATGAACTTGATTCTTAACGGCGAAGTTTCCCACTTCACATCCGGGGCAGACAACTTGGCGAACGGCCCGACAACTTTCGCCACGGTTTTCACCCAATCGCTTTTCGCCGCAGGCTGCAGCATTTCCTGCACCCGCCTCTGCGTTGCGCTGGCGGCGACAAAAGTAAGTATTCCCATCGCCCCAAGGGCTACGGAGATGAAGATCAACAAGTAATAGATGATTGACATTTTTCGCCCTCTTTTACACGCGCACTTTAATAAGCCGCCACAACCATACGGCGCCCACCGCCATGACTGCGAGCGTGATTTCCGTAATCTTGATGCCTACGGGGTCTTTCCACAGCACACTGATGAACTCAGGATTGCCCATGTACATCAGCGCGGCCAATCCGAACGGCAGCAAAGCCAGGGTCCATGCTGAAATCCTGCCTTCGGCAGTCATCACCTTTATCTTGGCGTGCAGCTTCAGTCGATTTCGAATCAAGTGGCTCAAATTTGTCAGTACCTCCGTCAGGTTGCCGCCGGTTTCCCGCTGAATCAGCACCGCAACGACAAAATAACGAAGATCGGTAATCGGTACGCGGCGGCTCAGGTTGGTCAGCGCCTGCTGCAGCGTCACGCCGAAATTGATCTCGTCATGCGTAATGCTGAATTCTTTGGCAATCGGCTCCGCCATTTCTTCGCCGACCATTTTCAAACTGGCTGGGAAAGAATGTCCTGCGCGCAGAGCGCGACCGATTAAATCCAGTGCATCGGGCAGTTGCTGTTCAATTTTATGCAAGCGCTTGCCTCGCTTGCGTTGCACATACAGAAACGGCAGTAGCGCTATGGCAGTCGCAAACGCCAATCGGAACGCCGGCGACAGAAAATCTCCATAGGATTGCGCGATCACATAACTGCCGAACCAAAAAATCACCGTGAGTAAAAACAGTCTGGCGACAGTCCATTCCAGCCCGGACTGCAAAATGAAGCGATCCAGATTGTGAATGCGCGGCACAGACAGCAGTGTCCGCTCCAGCATCGGCACTTCACTCAGCATGCGATTCTTCAGCGCGAATGATTGAGGGCTGCTGTCCGAACCCGCCGATATGATCCGCAGGCGCTTCTCAATTTTCTTCGCCTCGGGCCCCTTATACGAATTCCACAGCATGTACAAACCCTCCAACAGCAGAACCACTGCCACGAAGATCAAGGCCATGAAAATCGGAAAAAAACTGTTGCCCAGTAACGCGTTCATTTTGTTCCCCTCTTATTCGTAATGACGGCTCGGATCGAACATCGAATCCGGCAACGTGATGCCTTGATGCAGTAACTTTTCGGTGAATTTCGGCCGCACGCCGGTCGCCTGGAAATAGCCCATCACTTTGCCATCGGCATCGATCCCCGTTTGTCGATACGTAAAAATTTCCTGCATGGTCACAACATCGCCTTCCAGGCCGGTGATTTCCTGAATGCTGACAATTTTGCGCCGCCCATCCGTGAGCCTGCTCCCTTGAATGATGACGGTAATGGCCGAGGCAATCTGCTGGCGGCAAATTTTATGCGGCAGACTGATCCCCGACATGCTGATCATGTTCTCCAGGCGTGAAACAGCATCGCGCGGATTGTTGGCGTGAATGGTCGTCATCGACCCCTCGTGACCGGTATTCATGGCTTGCAGCATATCGACGCATTCGCCGCCGCGCACCTCGCCGATGACGATCCGGTCCAGGCGCATCCGCAGCGCATTCCTGACCAGCGCGCGCGTGTTTATTTCACCCTGGCCTTCTATATTGTGCGGCCGCGTCTCCAGGCGAATGACGTGCGGCTGTTGCAATTGCAATTCCGCGGCGTCTTCGATGGTGACGATACGCTCGTCAATAGGAATGAAGCCGGACAGGATGTTGAGCAGCGTGGTCTTGCCGGAACCGGTGCCGCCGGAAATGAGCATGTTGATCTTGCACTGCGCCAGGCTTTCCAGCATCAGCGCCATTTCCGGGGTTAATGATTTTTGCGTATTGACCAGGTCTTCCATCTTGAGGGGAACCACCGAAAAACGGCGAATCGACAGCATCGGCCCATCCAGTGCGATCGGCGGAATAATGGCATTGACCCGTGAGCCGTCCGGCAAACGCGCATCCACCATCGGGCTGCTTTCGTCGATGCGTCGGCCGACGCGGGAAACGATCTTGTCGATGATCCGCATCAGATGTTTGTCGTCGGTAAAACTAACGCTGGTGAGCTCCAGTTTCCCCCGCCGCTCAACGTAGATCTGGTTGTAGCTGTTGACCAGAATGTCGGAAATGCTTGAATCTGCCATCAGTAATTCCAGCGGACCCAGTCCCAGCATCTCATTCTGGATATCCCGCACCAGCATGCGCCGCTCGATATCGTTGATTTGCGCCGGGCTCTCGGAGAGCATTAATTCCACTAAGGTCGCAATCTCCTGCCGCAGCCGGTTTTCGCTCATGGACTCAAGCGACGCCAGGTCCACCTTGTCCAATATCTGCAAATGCAGCTTGTTCTTCAGTTTCAGGTAGGCTTCGACTGCCGGCGACAGCGTGAACCCCGGCGCCGGCTGTTGTTCGACCGCCGCTATCGCGGGTTTATGTTCTTTCCCATTCAACAAATCTCTGATGTCTCTGATTGTCATGATGTGCCCCCTTTATTTTGTCGAATTTATGAATGCTTCAACAGACGGCTCAGCAGGCCGCCGCGCACCGTATCGTCCTTACGCTGCAAGGACTCCGTCAGCTCGCAAATGGCGCGCAATACCGGATTTGATTTAGACCCCGCAGATAAGGGTTCGCCTAAATTGATGGCCCTGGCAACGTCCTTGTAACTATTGGGCACAGTGCGTAATGTGTCGATTCCCAGAATCGCGCGTAGCTTGTCCAGACCGATCTCGTCGCTCTTGCCGAAGCGATTGACCAATATCTCCACCTTCTCCGGCTGGTAACCTAGCGAACGAAACATCATCATCATCCGCTTGGCGTTACGCACGTACGGCAGCATCGTCTGCATGACCAAAAAGATTTTATTGGCGCGATCCAGCGCCTTGATGGTCAATTCATCCAGGTTATTGCCAACGTCGAGGATGATGAAGTCGTACTGATTCATCGCCAAAGTAAGAATGGCATCCAGATGCTCCGGTTTGACTTCCAGTGCTTGCGCAGGATCGTCTGGCGCGTCGAGAATGGAAAAGTTGGGCGTGATCTGTACCGTCGACGCACTCAAAAATGAAGCATCCAGCCGAGACAGATTACGCGCCACTTGAGCAATATCATTCGTGGCTTTGCAATCATGCAGCGTCAACACCGCTTCGCCGAATTGCAAATTGAGATCGATCAGCAATACCTTCTTGCCCTCCTCGCCCAATTGATGGCCCATATTCGCCGCCAGAAACGTGGCGCCGCTGCCGCCTTTACAAGGCATGAATGCAATGATCGGCGCCCTGCGCACGAGATTGCGCCGGCCGGCCGTCGACTCCAGACGGGCCAGCGCCGCTTCCAATGCTTCCTGGGCGACCGGCGACGGCAGAACTTCGCGCACGCCGATACGCATGGCGTTAACGAGCAGCTCTGAACTCAGTTGCGTGCAAAGCATGATGACGAACATGTTCGGGTATTGCGCCGTCAGTAATTCGATCGGCATTAAATCCCCGGCATCGTGGCACAGCCCCTCGACAATGATGATGTCGGGTTGCTCCTGATCGGCCAGCACGCGCACCTTACTGATGCCGCCCTCGTGAAGCGTAATCATGCGGGAAGGATTGCCTCGCTCCAACATGGCGCCGAGGCGTTGCAGCGACGTCGCGCTGGGCGAGATAAGTGAAATTTTCATGATCAATCCTTAAATTATTGCGCCAGTCGTGGCGGCGTGTAGGCGCCGTAAGAAGGCCCGATCCCGCCGGATCCGGCCGTAGTAACGCCGCTGATGAAATGACCCTGAATGTACTTGCCGCTCCCGCCCTGGATAGCATCGATGCGAAAGCCGGCGAATGCCACTATCGGCGTCGCCACCCCGCCCCCGCTGGTGGGCAGCGTCGGCATATCCACAACGACCACCGTGACGTTGACCGGCAGCGTCGGATATTGCGTATTCAAGTCATTAAAGGATGCAGTCTTGACGCCGGGTTCGACCCAAGTATTGTCGCCTATGGCCAACGAAGTCGGGTTGCCATTGGTGATCAAGCCTTTGACCGCAGTTTGACTATTCGCATCCAGGTTGAAGGTAGTCCACATGCCCGAACTACAAGTGCCGTATTGGTAAGCCGACCCTATCCTGAGCTCCCATGGCTGGCCGACCGTGGAAATACCAAAGGGATCGGCCGGCGTCCCGGTGTAGGTAACCGGCGAATTGGTAGCCGAATTCCAATACAGGTTGAACATGCACTTATCGATCACCTGCGGTATCAGGTTGCCGGGCAGGACATTGCCCGGCGAAGAAATCACCGCCACGGCGTTGACCGCGATCGACGCAGCAGCCCCGCCGAACATGGCGGTAATCAAGGTTCGCACCGGGCCGCCATTCTTGCCGCTGGTTTTGCTCAGACTGACCATCACGGCCGGCTTGTCATTGACGCCCACCGGACTGAGTGTGGTCGCTT
>DATMOE010000221.1:0-2388 GCA_035568435.1 Herbaspirillum sp.
TGGAGCACTTCGCCTGCGTGAAGCGAACCGGTGGCGCCCAGAGACATGGCGCAGAAGAGTATTCCAGTCTTGAGCATCCCGTTTTTCCTCCGGACTTGTAACGCTATTCGTATGGCGGAACGCCGGCCGGCCCCTGGATGTAGATATCGCCGTTATACACGATCGCGCCGCCGGACGCGCCGATGTGCCAGGGCACCTGAATCGAAACGACAGTGAGATCCGGATTAAAGACCTGCGGATCGACATTAAAGGAGACCGATGCGTTGACCTCATTCCCGCTGTCGGAAAACCGCACATAACTCCAGCCGTTGACGATCCGAGCCGAATACACATCCGTTCCGTTATCCGAACTCAGGCCCCAGCAGCCATAATGCTGGCCAACCATGCTGTCTTCGTCAGGCGGCCACAAACCGATAATTCCGAGACCCTCAAGGTCCATGTTGCTCCAGCAAAAGCCGGTGGAATTCGGGTTGCTGCAATTGTCGTAAGCGCTTTGATTGCTGCACGACACGACTCGCACATGCTCCCAGGTAAACACCTGCATTTGGAGCCTTGGCAGGAACTGCGCGCTCCACGCATTCGATTTCCTGCCGCCCGGCGATTGGTAGGTGATTTGCACCTTTTGCGCGACGACGCCTGCGGTATCCGACGGCAACGTCATGATGATGCCATCGGGCGAACAGCCTTGCGTTGGCACCGACATGATCAGATCGGAATCGGAAGCGGCGCCAGTCCCTGTATTGCTGAATTTCTGCCAGGATTTCGTCGGGAAATGTATCGTGACCGTGCCGGAGTTTTTATTTTTGCATTCCTCCGCGCTGTCGAAGTCCCAGCCCACCAGAAAAAGCAATTGACCGGGCATGATAATCCCGGACCCCGCGGTAATGACCGCATCATTGTGGAATTTGGCTTGCACCGGCGCCGATCTTTCGCCATCGGCCGTGATGACGGAGATGGAGACAGGCTGCTCGGCCACCGCGCCGATTGGGCTGCCGACGCTGACCTGTTCCGATTTTGCGGCATTGTCAGCCCAACTGCTCGCCTTCAGCTTCAGATCGGTTTTGCCGCCGCCCTTGAAATCGACCTGGGCCGGCGGTGAAAAGCTCAGCTCGATTTCGCCCTTTCCGGAACCGAAGTTGTCGCCCTCCAGACCGATCGTGCTGGTCGGGGAGATATCCGCCGGCCACTTGGTGATGGTGGGTGGGGCGGTTATCGAAACGCCGTAAATGAAATTGGTGCACGTGGGGCAGGCCGGGTTCGGGACGTTACTGAAACTCACATATTGCGGACCTGCAAGGATTACCCCCTCGATCGGCAATTGTATTTTGACGAATGAATAAGAGCCGATCTGCGGCGTAATGGTCTGCGTGAACAGCGGTGGCTTTGGCGGGTTGGGCGTGGTTTGCAGGCCAAAGGGAAGACTGATCTCGAGCTGCTCGACCGTGTTTCCCGGATTGGCCCCGGCGGCCACGTAAAAGGATAGCGTATAGGTCGCTTGATATTTGAAGTCGATCTGCTGCGAAACCGCGCCGGCATTTTGAATAAAAGCCACTTGCCCGGGTGGCGGCGCATTGGGCGCCGAGAACACGGTGTTCACCTGCACGCCGCTCGATCCGTTTGGCCCACAGGAAAAAACCCATCCGATCGTCGGCGAACTCGCGGGACATTGGACCGACCCACCGGCGGCTTGACCGACCGGCGGCAATTGAAAGTTCGGATTCACCACCGTGATGCCGGCACTGGCCTGTTGCGCGCAGACAATTTGCACAACGGGAAGAACGATGAGGCCGATGACGGCCGAGCTGAAAAACGATTTCGGAGAATCGACCATCTGCGTCATTCCCTCATCCCGACTTTTGCCGAATGTAGGACGCGTCAGCGCAGCGAGTGTGTCACTTCGAGCGATCGGCGGCAATGCACGCTCGCGCCCACGTCGATGGCTTCATCAATTCGTCGCTAAGTATTGATTTATCGATGTCGGCTGGCAGGCGGTACAATCGTAGCCGGATCGCGCATTGCCGTGCGCGGGGTGCGTCGCGCGCCCGCGATGAGTTCGCGTTTTCGTTTGGGCCTGTCAGCTTGACCCCGCGCCGATAAGGGCGTCGTGCGCCTACGCGTATATGTCCTGGTATTTCACCTCAACGTCTCGCCATCGCTGCACGGAACTCGCATGCAGTTTGCGCAAAGCAGCGATACGCGAGCCCCCGTGCAATACTTCGATTTTATCCGCAGCCATCTCAACCAGATAAAGAGCGCGATGCGGAGCAAATAAACATCCGCGTCGCGCGATGCATGCGGTGGCCGAAGCGTCCTGCGCGACGCACCGCGAGCACTTATTCCGGCTTTATTGCGACGCAATATTCATCCGTAAAGTCGCGCATATAATCT
>DATMOE010000222.1:0-2677 GCA_035568435.1 Herbaspirillum sp.
CTTTGCGCGCCAACAGGCCGGCAGCAATCATATTTCTTGGGTTCGAGGTGTTGGTGCAGCTTGTGATAGCGGCAATCACGACAGCGCCATCGACCAGCCCCGATGTGTCTGCATCTGCTGGCGGCCGCGCAATGCCCTTTGCGATCAAATCCGACAGTAAAACCCGGTCATGAGGGTTCGTTGGGCCGGCCAGGGCGCGGCGCACAGTCGAAAGGTCAAAGGATAATTCCCGGTCATATTCCGCTGCCGCAAACGCATCGCCCCACAGGCCCTGAGCTTTTGCATAGGATTCAGTCAAGGCAATTTGTGCTTCGGTGCGGCCTGTCAATCTTAAGAAGTCGAGCGTCTTTTGATCGATGGCGAAAAGCGCTGCGGTGGCGCCAAACTCCGGCGCCATGTTTGAAATAGTCGCGCGGTCGCTCAAGGTCATGGCAGCAGCGCCTTCGCCGTAAAACTCAATGATCGTGCCCACGACATTTTGCTTGCGCAAGAATTCGGTGATGGCCAGCACCAGATCCGTAGCGGTAATGCCCGGCTGCCGACATCCCTTGAGATCGACACCGACAATCGTGGGCAGGCGCAACCAAACTGCACGGCCGAGCATGACCGACTCGGCTTCGATGCCGCCAACACCCCAACCCAGAACGCCCAGCGCATTAATCATGGTGGTATGGCTATCGGTGCCGACCAAGGTGTCGGGAAATGCCACGCCATCCTGAACCTGAATCACCGGCGAGAGATGCTCCAGGTTGATTTGATGCAGGATGCCATTGCCGGGCATCAGAACATCGAGGTTGGAAAAAGCGTGCTTGCACCATGCGAGAAATTCGAAACGCTCGGCATTCTTACTCGCTTCAATCGCCATGTTTTTTCGCATTGCTTCGGCATCGGTGCCTGCGACTTCCACATTCAACGAATGATCCACCACCAGGTGGGTGGGAACAACGGGGTTGATCGTACTGGGATCGCCGCCGGCTTCTGCAATCGCATCGCGCATGCCGGCCAGGTCGACTAACGCGGGGGTGCCTAAAAGGTCTTGCAACACCACGCGTGCCGGGTAATAAGGAAAATCGACATCGTGCCGGCGCGCGATCAACGCTTGCAGGTAGGGCGCAGCAACGTCGGCAGGCTGTTTGCGGATGATGTTTTCTGCGAACACACGAACGCAATAGGGCATACGTAAAAATTGCGCAGCGTCAGCCAACGGCAAGGCGTCGATGATGCTAACAAAATCAATAGATTGACTTGGAAGATTGCGTGCCATAAAAAATGTCCCCGGGGGTGCAGATGGTTTTTTGTTATTCGTTTTATCGCATTCTATTTCACAATAAAGCCAAGTAATTAAAAATTATGTACTTCCATCGTCGCGCCATCAAATCCCGTTCAAAAACTGCTTGACCTTGCCATAGGGGGAGGGTTCAGGCTCACATCAGCTCCTCGTGGAATCGTCTACAGGAAACCCTGGAACTAAGGAAAACATTTTATGTTGCTATCTCGCAGGAAATTTTTATTGACCTCTGCCGCGGCTGCAACTGCGGCGTTTGCGGGCGCTTCCGCTTGGGGCGTCAGCAGCTTGCCTGCCATCGGAAGCGAAAGCGAAACTGGCCGTAGCGTGCAGCGTCGTCTACGCGTCGAGACGCGTTCGATTGAAGTCAACGGCCGTGCCGCCACGATGCTCGGGTTGCGTCAACCTGACGGCCCGCGCGGTCTTTGGCTCGATCCGGGTGAGCGTTTCCTGGTAGAGCTGGATAATGATCTGAAAGAACCGACCATAGTCCACTGGCACGGGCAATCGCCACCATCCGATCAGGACGGCGTGAGTCAGTTCGGTGTACCCGTGGTTCGGCCAGGCGAGCGCCGCTCTTATGATTTTGTTGCACGCCCCGGCACGCACTGGATGCATTCGCATCATGGCTTGCAGATCCAGCAACTGCTTGCTGCCCCTTTGATCGTTCGCACCAGCGATGACGTGCGCGCCGACGCGCAAGAGGTGACTATCTTTCTAGAGGACTTCCTTTTCCGCGATCCGGCCGAAGTGCTGGCGGCACTGCAAAAGCCTGCGCCGGCCAACATGTCCGGCAAAGCCGAAAAGGGGATGATGGACATGTCGGCAATGAATATGCCCGGAATGAACATGTCCCAGAAAATGCCAGCCATGAAAATGGATCTCAACGACGTCAATTTCGATGCCTATCTCGCCAACGATCGCACGCTCGACGATCCTGAAGTCATCCGTGTCGAGCGAGGCGGGAGGGTTCGCTTGCGCATGATCAACGGCGCCGCGTCCACCAATTTCCACGTTGATCTCGGATCGCTCCAAGGTACGGTCGTTGCAGTCGATGGCGATGCCGTGCAGCCGCTCACAGGTAGCCGATTTGGTTTAGCCATGGCCCAACGAATCGATATCCTGGTGGATATACCGAAGGGGGCGGGGATGTGGCCGATCCTCGCGGTCCGCGAAGGGGAGCGGCAGCAAACAGGTGTCATTCTCGCTACTGCCGGCATGCATGTACGCAAGGTTTCGGGGATGGCGATCAAACCGGCTGGCGCCGTGAATTTCGATCAGGAGCTGCGCTTGTCGGCGCGGGAACCTTTGGCGAGCCGCCCTGTGGATGCGAAGTTCATGCTGATGCTGACCGGGTCGATGCAGCCGTATAGCTGGGGAATCAACGGTAAG
>DATMOE010000223.1:0-3884 GCA_035568435.1 Herbaspirillum sp.
TGCCGGCCCTTAAGTAAAACAATAATTTTTTAGGACGGTGATTGCCTCTTCGCTCAGGCCGCCGTGCCCTTCCCCAGGTCGACAGGGCCTTTTACGCCCCGGGGAAGGGCACGGCGGCCTGATCGAAGAGGCACTTCGGCACCGGCTCAACTAATTGGGACGGCCAAGCGTTTTTGATTTTTTTGAAATTGAAGAAAATTTATTGGTCCGGCGTAAATACGTAAAAGTGCCCCTTAGCGCAGCGCTTTGCCCGGTTGCCGTGGCCTTCCCCGGGGCGTAAAAGGCCCTGTCGACCTGGGGAAGGCCACGGCAGCCGGGTAAAGCGCTGCGCTAAGGGGCAATCTCCGAAAAAAATCCGATAACTGACCGGCGCGAGCGTATCATCGCGTCCTCAAGCTGATCCGCACCATCGCCGACCGATCCGGTCCGCGCCAGACCAGCCCGCTGTCCCGATTCACCCGCGTTCAAACTATGTCGAAACTTCCGCAATTACTGCTAATTTGCATCGCAGGATTTATAAGTGCCTGTTCGCCCCAATATAATTGGCGCGAAGTGCATGGCAATAGCGTCTCCACCGTCCCATTTACGGTTTTACTTCCCGGCAAGGCGGATTCGTTCACGCAATCCATTGAGCTCAACGGCGCGCCGGTTGCGATGACGATGACTGCGGCCGAAGTCGATGGCGTAACCTTTGCAGTCGGTACCGCAAGCTTCGCCGACGCCGCCGCTGCACAAAGCGCGCTGAACCAGATGAAGGAGGGATTGATCAAAAATATTGGCGGCAGTCCGGTCGAGACAGTGATACCGGGTGCGCAAATTGCTGGGGGTCAATCGATCACCCTCAGCGCGATTGGTACAAATAGAGGGAAACCGTTGAAAATGATCGGACGCTTATACAATATCGAAAAGCGCGTATATCAGGTCATCATGGTCGGCGATCCGAAAAAAATGTCCGATGACGCCACCGAAATGTTTTTTACTTCGTTCAAACCGAACTAAAATTTAGAAAACCGAGATCTAATCATTAAACCAGACGAGAGATACCATGTTATTGACGTTCAAATCCAAAGGCGCCGCCAACGTAACCATGTACGAAGTGCATGCAAAACGTATTCTCGACCTGCTGCATAAAGATACCAAAATCGGTGTGATCACTGCCGACGAAGCGGCCAACGCGGTCATCGTGCTGGAAAAATTCATTGGCGCTACCCGCCTGCACGAAACCAGCGAGGCCATCGAGCACGACATTAATGTCCATCACAATGAGAACGGCGACGATAACAATCACGAACATGATGTCGATCACGTCAGCTTTGCCAATCGCGCCTATCCTTTACTGGAAATGCTGCGCGAAGCGCAAAAAGGCCATTACGACATCCTCTGGGGCGTCTGATCAAACTAGACGTGACCCAATCCCCAACTAAAAACGATCCACTGGCGTTTCATCTATACGGCGCGGCGCAAGCCGTGGCTCAGGTTAAATCCGGTACGGCGCTGCCGTCAGCGCTACAACGGATTTTTCTCGATAGCAGCCCGTCTCCCCAGGCGCGCGGCGCCATCCAGGATATCGCTTACCGCACCATGCGTCAGCTAGGGCTGGCCGAGGGCCTGCTCGCGCTATTGATTGTCAAACCCGTGCAATTGCCGGTATTGCAGGGGCTGCTGAGTTGCGCGCTGGCGCTGCTGGTCGATACCGAAGATTGCGGCTACGACGCTTTCACTATCGTCAATCAAGCCGTCGATGCGGCCGCCTCGGACCCCGATATGGCGCATGCAAAAGGCATGGTCAACGCCGTATTGCGCCGTTTCTTGCGCGAACAGGCCGTTTTGCTGCCGCAAGTACAGAAAACGCCGGCCGGACACTGGAACTATCCGGTGTGGTGGATAGACCGGATCAGGGACGCTTACCCCGACCAATGGCAAGCCATTCTGAAAGCCGGCAATCGGCAGCCGCCGCTCACGCTGCGCATCAACCAACGCAAAACCACGCTGCCCGACTATCTGCAAATATTGCACGACGCCGGACTAGAAGCGACCGCCGTCGGTCCGTTTGCCGTCAAATTGCACAAACCCATCCCTGTCGCGCAGATTCCCGGCTTCGCCGATGGCTTCTGCTCCGTGCAGGATGCTGCCGCCCAATTGGCTGCACCGTTGCTAGACGTACAACCCGGCATGCGGGTGCTGGATGCCTGCGCAGCGCCGGGCGGCAAAACCGGCCATTTACTTGAAATGGCGGATATCGCACTCTACGCGCTGGATCACGACCCGAAACGCTTGCACCGTATTGCCGAAAACCTGGAGCGTCTGCAATTATCGGCCACCCTGCTGAGCGGCGACGCCGGCATCGGCGGCAATTGGTGGGATGGCCGCCGTTTCGATCGTATCCTCGCCGATCTGCCCTGTACCGCCTCCGGCATTGTCAGACGGCATCCCGACATTCGCTGGTTGCGGCGCAAAACCGATACCGCGCAACTTGCAACACTTTCAGCCGGAATTCTGGACAACCTTTGGCAGATGCTGGAGCCGGATGGTAAATTACTGCTAGTAACGTGTTCGCTGTGGCCGCAGGAATCGGAACAGCAGGCGGTCGCTTTCGGCGTGCGTCATCACCACAATGCAGTCCGATTGCCCGCTCCCGGCCAATTGCTCCCGACAGCAGATGCGCAACAGGATCATGACGGCCTGTTTTACGCGTTGTTTCAGAAAACCGGCACAGGAATTTGATGCAAGCAATTCGGCGCAGTTCAAACACTATCCCGGCCGCAACGAGCACCGGATACCGGCGATGGCAAACCGGTTTGCGCGCCTTATTGCTCTTGCTGGCAGGCCTGCTATTGTTTGCAATGGCTGCAGCCGCATTGCCCACGATCGCGCGCGCGGCCGACATCAACGTCCTGCAGGCCTCCATCGACAGCACCGAGGAAGGCTACCGCCTCTCCACCGCCTATGCATTCGAACTCAATCACGACCTCGAAAACACCATTATGCGTGGTGTGCCGCTGTACTTCACGACCGAAATCGAGCTCACGCGCAGTCGCTGGTACTGGCTGGACGAAACCGCAGTGCGGGCCAGCCGAACCACGCGCGTCTCCTACAACGTCCTGACCCGGCAATTCCATGCCTCGATCAACAGCAGCCTGCAGCAGAATTTCGATACGCTGGAAGATGCGATGGACATGGTGCGCCGGCCGCCGCGCTGGATCATTGCCGATAGCCGCGCCCTGCATCCAGGCGAAGTCTATAACGTCGCGGTGCGCATGCAGCTCGACATCGCCCAGCTATCCAAACCGTTTCAGATCAATGCGCTGAACAACAGCGACTGGCATTTCTCGTCGAACTGGGTCAACTTCAGCTATAAGCCGGAATGACGCGCAAACTCCGGTACATGTTAGTGGTCGGCTTTGGCGTGTTCGCCATTCTGCTATTCCTGCTGGCTTCCGCTTCCGAAAATACCGCCTTCTTCGATCAGCACTATCCATGGCTGCTGGGCCTCAATGTACTGGCCGCGGCGATGCTGCTGAGCGTGGTGTTTCTCTTGCTGACCCGTCTGCTCAAGCGCTATCGCCAGCACAAATTCGGTTCGCGCCTGATGGCCAGACTGGTCATGCTGTTTGCGCTGATCGGCATTTTGCCGGGCCTGCTGATTTATCTGGTATCGGTGCAATTCGTCTCGCGTTCCATCGAATCCTGGTTCGATGTGCGGATCGAATCGGCGCTGGAATCCGGTCTCAATCTGGGCCGTAATTCGCTGGACTCGGCCCTCTCCGAACTGACCGACAAGGGACACGGCATCGCGCTCGAACTGTCCGACAAGAGCGATAGCGCCCAAGTGACGTATTTATCCCGGCTGCGGGAACAGAACCTGGAAACCGCCATCTTCACTG
>DATMOE010000224.1:0-4884 GCA_035568435.1 Herbaspirillum sp.
TTCGCCAGCCGCGCCATAAAATCACCAGCCAATCGCGCGCAGCCAGCTTCGGCCGCCGCCGGAACACATCGTAATCGGCGCTTTCGATCCGCGCCAGGATACGCATGCCGCCTTGTATCACCAGCCGCAGTTCCCAGCCGATGCGGCCCGGCAGCCGGCGTGCCAGCGGCGCGCCGGATTGCAGCATGGCTCTGGCGCGCGCCACTTCAAATGCCATCAAGGCGCGCCACGCCGGATTGTCAACGCCGTTTGCGATATCCGTTTCGCTGACGCCGAAGCGCTGCAAATCTTCCAGCGGCAGATAAATACGGCTCTTTTGCCAGTCGATGCCGACGTCCTGCAAAAAGTTAATCAGTTGCAGTGCAGAGCAAATCGCATTCGATTCGTGCAGATTGCGCGCATCGGCCTGGCCGTACAAATGCAGCATCAATGCGCCCACGGGATCGGCCGAACGGGCGCAATAATCGAGCAGCTCGGCAAACGTTTGGTAGCGCGTGGTCAGCACATCCTGCCGGAATGCCGAGAGCAGGGCGAAGAACGGTGCGGACGATAGCCGGTATTGCCGCATGACCTTGGCCAGGGCGGTAAAGAGCGGGTCTTGTTGCGGTAATTGCTGGTCGATGTGGGTCAGTGCGGCTTCGTAGGCTTGCAGCGCCGCCAGCCGTTCGGCGGGCAGGGCGTCGCCCTCGTCGGCGAGATCGTCGGCGCTGCGGGCGAAGGCATAGATGACCTGTACGGCAGGCCGCAGATGGCCCGGCAGCAGTATCGAGGCAACCGGGAAATTTTCGTAATGCGTCAGCGGTTTGAAGTCGGTTTCATGCATGCGTGCGATGATAGCCGACGCGCAACGTTTCGAGCACCACAATCGCCATGTAATCGGTTAAAATACGCGCACTGCGGATATGGCGGAATTGGTAGACGCACTAGATTTAGGTTCTAGCGTCGCAAGGCGTGGGGGTTCGAGTCCCTCTATCCGCACCAAAATTATTGATTTAAAAGCAAAGGGCTAAGTAGAGTTTTCTACTTAGCCCTTTTGTCTATTTTGGTGCGAATGTGACATGAATGTGCAAGAGTGCCCCATATTGCATACAAAATTCATTGCGTAAGCCCCTATAGTGCGGGCATATTATTTGCTGAGGCAGGCAAGCCATGTCTCTCACCAGCATCTCATAGGAAAATCCCTTCACAATGCATACTCGTCGCTTCCGTGCCATTCTCCCCACGCTGAGCTTAGCCTTGGGCCTGACTGCGGCACTGCTCTTGCCGTCCTCCGCCGTGGCCGAAGATACGCTGCGCATCGCCATGACCGCCGCCGATATCCCCACCACCACCGGCATGCCCAACAACGGCTGGGAAGGCATGCGCTTTCTCGGCTACCCGATCTTCGAAGGCTTGGTGCTATGGGACTTGAGCCATGCCGATCAGCGGGCGACCCTGCGGCCGGGACTGGCTGAAAGCTGGGAACAATCGAAGACCGACAAGAAGATCTGGATTTTCCATTTGCGGCACGGCGTGAAATTCCATGACGGCACCGATTTCAATGCCGATGCGGTGATCTGGAATATGGACCGTTATTTCAAAAGCGATAGTCCGCAATTCGAGGTAGCGGCCTCCGGCCTGACGCGTGTTCGCATGCCGATCTTGGCCGGCTACAAAAAGATCGACGACAACACGGTCTCGTTTACGACCACCAAGCCGGTCTCTTACTTCCCATTAATGGTGGTCTATGTGCTGTTCACCTCGCCGGCTTCGTTCGAGAAGGCCGGCCATGATTGGGGGCGCGTGGCCACGCTGCCGGCCGCCGGCACCGGGCCGTTCCGCATCGCCCAGGTAACGCCGCGCCAGTCAGTCCGACTGGTACGTTGGGACGGCTATTGGGACGCGGCGCATAAAGCCAAGGTCGATGCCATCCTGCTGCTGCCGATACCGGAAGCCAACACGCGCCTGGCCGCGCTGCGTTCGGGCCAGGTGGATTGGATCGAAGTGCCGCCGCCAGACGGCATTCCATCGCTGAAGGCTGCCGGCTTCATCATCTCGACCAATTCCTATCCGCATGTCTGGCCATGGATGTACAACATGAGTGTCGCAGGCAGTCCGTTCAAGGATGTGCGCGTGCGGCAGGCGCTGAACTATTGCATCGACCGTTCCGCCGTCGTTGCACTGCTTAACGGCACTGCCGAACCCGCCGTCGGCTGGTTGAAATCGAACGATCCGGCCTTCGGTAATCCGGTGAATCACTATAATTTCGATCCCGCAAAAGGCAAGGCGCTGCTGGCCGAAGCCGGCTATGGCGCGCAGAAGCCGCTGTCGTTCAAGGTAATGATTTCCAATTCCGGCTCAGGCCAGATGCTGCCGCTGCCGATGAACGAACTGCTGCAGCAAAACCTGAAGCAGGCTTGCGGCGTTGATGTGACATTCGAAACGGTGGAATGGCAAGTGTTGTCGAGCTCGGCGCGGATGACGCCCGAGAATCCCGGGCTGCATGGCGCAATGGCGCTCAATGTCAGCTCTGCCTCGCTCGACCTCAGTTATATGGCGCGCTATTTCGCCGCGGCCAACGCCACGCCGGCCGGTAATAATTTCGAGCATTGGCGCGACGACAAATTCGAAGCCGCGCTGGATACCGCCTCCATGGCAACGGATCCGGTGACGATCCAGACCGCTTACCGCACCGCGCATGAACGTCTGGTGGATAATCCGCCATGGCTATATGTCGTGCACGATCTGAATCCGCGCGCCATGAGCAAAAAGGTGCATGGCTTCGTGCCGGCGCAATCCTGGCTGCTCGACATGAGTCTGATCAGTCTCCATTAAAATCGCTTATTTGCCTGAACGTGTACCCACTATAAATTCAACAAGGATCGGTATGTCATCAATAGATCTCCAGCAGGCTGTGCAATTTTCGATCGATCACGAATCGATTTGGGACCGTAGTGTCGATGGCGTATGGGGCGTGCATCCCAACGATCCGCCGCCGTGGAATCGCTTGCTCGGACCGGTGCACGATCGCGGCCCGGTGTCCGGCGTCATCGCACTGGATGGCCGGCAGTTGGCATCCTGGGGCGAACCCGACCGCCCCGACCTGACTTTCAGCATTGCGAAGACCTATCTCGCGCTGTTGGCCGGCGTCGCCCACGATCGCGGCTTGCTGCCGGATCTCGACGAACCGGTGCGCGTGCGCGTGCCGGGTATCGGCTTCGATGACGCCCACAATGCCAGCGTGACCTGGGCGCACATGCTGACGCAAACCAGCGAATGGCAAGGCGAATGTTTTGGGATGCCCGATCAGGCCGATCACTATCGCGCCTCGGCGTTCGGCAAGCTGCCGGGCGGAAAAAAAGGCCAGTTGCGGCCCTTGCAAACCCCCGGTACGCACTGGGAATACAACGACGTGCGTATCAATCAGTTTTCGCTGGCGCTGATGCACCTGTTCGGCCGTCCGTTGCCGGAGGTGTTCGACGAGGCGATCATGAAGCCGCTCGGCGCGAGCGAGAACTGGAAATGGGTCGGCTACGACAATGCCTGGGTTGAATTGGGGGGACGGCGCGTGCAGTCGGTGCCGGGCGGCACGCATTGGGGCGGTGGTCTATCGATCTGCGCCAACGACCAGATGAAGATAGCGCGGATGTTTCTCAATCAGGGCCAAGTCGATGGCCGCCAGATCATCTCCAGCCAATGGCTGCAGCGCATGCTGACGCCGTGCGCGATCTCGCCGACCTATGGCTATCTGGTCTGGCTCAATCACCAGAACATCGTCTTTCCGAGCGCGCCGGCTTCCAGCTACTTCTTTATCGGCGCGGGTTCTTCGTTTACCTGGATCGAACCGGGACGCCGTCTGTCCGTGGTGGTGCGTTGGCTTAACCCGGCGCATGCCGATAAATTTTTCGGCTTGGTGCTTAAGGCAGTTGATGGTGCCGTGAGTTAAGGCAAGGCTGATTAAATGTCATGGGTGGCAGGCGGGCCGTGGCGGATGTTGTGCTCCGTTCATGTCATTCCGGCGGCCTGCGGCCGCCCCCCTTGTATCATAATTGCTGTGTTGGATAGCTTCCATCCTGTCGCCGCCACATTCACGCTGTACCGAGTGGATAAAATCTACATCTTCAAGCCTTGCACCCGTATCAAGCCATCGGGGATGGTGCGCACACCGGTCATTTTTTTGTTATAGGCCCACAGCCAATGGCGATGGTATAGATAAATGATAGGCCGCGCTTTGACAATTTCATCGGCAATCTGCTCGTACAGTTTGATGCGTTGCGTCGGGTCGACCGAACTGCGCGACTTGGTCAGGAGCTCATCGAGTTCGGGTTTGCAATACCCGGGATAATTCAGCGGCTGCTTGCATCCATAAAAGCTGAACAGGTTGCCGTCCGGATCGGGTCGGCCGCTCCAGCCCAGCAAGAACGCCTGGTACTGTCCTGAGTCGGCGAGATTGAGGCTGGTTGCGAATTCGGTTGACTGGATCTTCATGTCGAAGCCGGCTTCTTTCACCATCGCCTGCACCACCTGTGCGATCTTTTGGTCGTCAGCGGTGGTCGGCGTCATCAGCGTAAAGCTGGGGTTGGGTACGCCAGCCTCTTTCAAAAGCGCTTTGGCGCGCGCGATATTGCGCATTGGAGTTGGGTCGTTCTTGGCGTAAAAAAGGTTTGCCGGCGCGACCCACTGGTTGCCGACGTCGCCTTCGCCATCGACAGCCACTTGCACGACGCCGGCACGATCGATCGATAGCTCCAGCGCTTCGCGCACGCGGGCGTCGCGCCCGAGCGGATTGTTCTTCGCCATCTCGCCTTTACCGGTATTGATCGTGATGCCGACGTAGCCGAGTTCAGGGAAGCGCGCCACATTGAATTTGTTTTCCGCTTTCAATCCCGAGATATCGGAGGCTGC
>DATMOE010000225.1:0-11142 GCA_035568435.1 Herbaspirillum sp.
GCGCATCGCCGCCTCGGCGCTATCTTCGACGCATGCATCCTGATGCAACAACGGCCGCATGACCTGCATCAACTGGCGCGCCGGTTCATGCAACAAAGCCGGCAACGAAAAAGTCTGCTCCGATGCCAGACTGATACGCACCATGACTTCGGCCAATGCATTACGCGGCCCCAGTGCGCTTAACGACGGCCGCTCATCCAATGCCGCCCGCTGTATTTTTTGGTAAGCGCCGCGCAGTCCGCAATAGCGCCGCTTGGCCCATTCATCGAGGCGCAAATCTTCCATCACCGTAAACACGTCAATGGCCAACTTGCGTTGCGCGAACAGGCTGAAGAAGACTTCCAGATCCGAGGCACGCGCATGGCGTGGCACGGCATCCATCGTGGATGGACGCAATGCGGCGAAGTGCTTGGCCGGACGCAGAAACGAAAACGCGAACGTCCCTCCTTCGTAATGCGCGGCGCGATGCGTCAGTGCGATCTTGTACCAGATGAAATTGTCATCGCCGGAAAAAAAGCGCCGCATCCGCTCGGGCAGCCGGATGGCGGTATGGGTATCTGAATATTGCTCTGAATTGCCGTCGCCATAAGGCAGCAGCGCTGTTTTGCGCCCGGATAGCGCGCGGTAATACAGTCCCAGCACGGGCGCCACGCCCTCCAGTGTCTGGCCTGGATGATCGTGATCGTGATTGCCGGCATCGGCATCGCCGTCGATACCGGCGGCGCGTACCTCCGGCAACGTGTCGCCTTTCACGGAAAGATCGCTTGGATGACCTGACGCAGGCCTTTGGCCAGCAGCATGTCGTCCGTCATGGCTTGAATGATGGCCACGTCGCAGGCGCGGCGCGGCGGCACGCCTTGCGCAATCAGACGGCCGGCATAAATCAGCAAGCGCGTACTTGGCCCCTCCAGCATATTTTGCTGATCGAGATGGCGGATTTTTACGCCTGCCAGCGCCAGCGCCTCGGCAGTATCGGCATCGACACCGGCTTCACGCGCAATGATGCGTTGCTCAAGCACCTGCGCCGGATAGTCGAATTCGATCGACACAAAACGCTGGCGCGTGCTGTGCTTCAAGTCCTTGAGGGAGGACTGATAACCGGGGTTGTACGACACCACCAGGAAAAAGTCTGGATGCGCTTTCAGCAATTCGCCCTTCTTTTCCAGCGGCAGCAGGCGGCGATGGTCGGTCAGCGAATGAATCACGACGATCGTATCCTTGCGCGCTTCCACCACTTCATCGAGGTAACAAATGCCGCCGCTTTTCACTGCGCGGGTCAGCGGCCCATCGATCCAATGGGTGCCGTCGGACGAGAGCAGATAACGGCCGACCAGATCGGTCGCGGTCAGGTCTTCATGGCAGCTCACGGTGGTCAACCCATAAGCGCTATCGCCCCCCGTTTTGTGTGCCAGATGCCACGCCATATATTCAACGAAACGCGTTTTACCGCAGCCGGTCGGCCCTTTGAGCAACACCGGAATGCGCTCGCGATGGGCTGCCTCGAACAGACTGACTTCATCGCTGACCGGCAGATAAAAGGGTTCATCGACGGCACGGTAGGATTCGGCGCCCTGCGCAATAGGGATGGCGGCAGATTGTGTGACAGATAAGGCTGGAGATAGAGACACGAGGATTCCTTTGCTTCAATAGTGATGACTCAGTGGCTAAACCGCAATCCGTAATCTTTAGCAAATTTGGCGCATACATCAAGCATTTTTTCTCTTTGTGCTTTGACAAAAACCGGATCGCTGCAAAAGAAGTTGGATGCCTTTGAACAATATTCAAATAATTGCGCAGTCACTTGTTCCTCGTCAAAGGACGAGGCCGCTTTGACGGCGCGCAGGCCCGGCGCTCTTATGGCAAGGCCAAACTGGGCTTCTCGAATCATCCAGTTTGTCAGCGATTTAATTTTCCCAACAGAATGAACCAATGCCCGATCTGGCATAAAAGGGACAAATTTTCGATGGATGGACTCGGTCCAATCTTCCCATTTGAATTTATGAAAGCGGTGCGCCAAAATTGCCGGCGCCCACGGAATGCCCATCGCATCCGCAAATACCGCGCCATGCAACGACTCGGTAAGTATATGCGAGCACGAACGCATCTTATGGACTACTTGTGCGGGGTGCAAACTGGCGTCAATTCCTATCAAGCCGGCGTTATTTGCCACTCTCTGCCAATCAAAGCTCTGCCAAGTTTTCCAATGCGGTATCAGCCCGATTGCACCTTTACTGACCGGTTCCGCCTTTTCAAACAAATCTGCATATAACCAGGCCGGATCGCCGAGTCCCAAACGTGCAGCCCCGCCGACGGCCCTGGCCGATTTTGGACCACGCACCCAGCGAATATCGCTGTTATTCACATTCAGTTTTATATTCGGACCGTTTGCGCCTGCACCCAAAATCACTTTTTTAATGTTTGAGGATGGCTTGCGCGAAAGAATTGTACCAATCCCAGCAACGATGACGTCTGGATTTAATTGATCGATATCAGGGAAAAGTTGTTGCCACAGGGTGAGATTCAAATCGTCGCCGAAATTTCCACCTTCAATGCGACAGTAATCAATATGCATTTCAAACCAAACTAAGGGAACGATAAAATTAATCGCTCAATTTACGATAAAAGTTTAATAAATCTACGGTGAGTTCAGCCGTTTAACGCAATCTTACGGGCGTTACATTCAGTAACTTTTTAAGCTGAGGCCACCGCTGGTGCGCTTGACCTTAACGCTTTACAAAATACGTGATCAGGGTTCTGCTCAAAAATACATTTAGATTGAAATAACGCAACGTGCTTCCTGTTTCTGCGAACATTTCGACAGGCAGTTTTTTTTCCTGCGCTTTTGCCATCAGGTAAGAAAACGGAAAAATAAACAGTGCTAACGGGAACAATATTTTTTTCTTAAATCGATCCCCGGTAGCAACCTTCAGCCCAGCGCCTGCTATGGCCATTTTATGGCCCAGGTGATAAAGCGTTATCGGCGAAATATGGCCCTTATCGATCAGGATGTCCGGTTTCGCGACAAGAAATTGGGCGGGTTCGAATTGATAAAAATAACCGGTGAATAAAAACGTCAGCCGGGACCAAAAATTCGATACATTGGGGGTGCTGATACAGATCGTTCCTCGTGGCTTGGCAACCCTGACGAGTTCGTTGATCAGCGATGTTTGATTGATGACGTGCTCGACACCCTCCATCGAAATGACGACATCGAATGATGCGTCATCGAACGGCAGCCTGAATTCCATGTTGGCTTGCACATATTCCGTCCGTTCTTCGTTGATGTCGGCACAGACAACGTCATGACCCAGCGATCTCAATTTGTCACCTATACGACCAAAGCCCGCCGGGATATCAAGAATTCTGGCCGGCGCTTTCAGGTCGCGCCTGATCGTCTCGAAGATGACTTCCATATAGCCGGAAAAGTGGTCATTGTGCGAAAACTTGCGATTATCATTTGAATCGGACATATATTTCTAATCGTTGTGTAGATCGACACCTAAGCTGGGTTATTTTTTGAGTCTCCCACGGCTGCTGAATTCTACACAGGCTTCGGAAATTTTCAAGTTTGCGGCCATTGCCCCGGCGGCGCCACCGGATACCAGCAAGCCACTTTGCTTGGTCCGTGCTGCTCCAGCGGCGGTTGTTCGATACGGCAATGCTCACGGGCCTGCGAGCAGCGCGGCGCAAACGCACACCCGGCCGGCAGCGCGGCTAGATCGGGCGGCACGCCCGGAATGGCTGCCAGCGTCTGGCCGCGATCGCCGGCCTTCACGGTCGAGGCCAGCAGGCCGATGGTGTAAGGATGGCACGGCCGCTCCACGATATCGGCCACCGCGGCCTGCTCGACGATGCGCCCGGCATACATCACGGCGATGGTGTCGGCCATCTCGACGGCCGCGCCGATGTCGTGCGTCACGAAAATAACCGACATGCCGGTTTCCTGTTGCAGCGCTCGCAGCAGCAATAAAATCTGAATCTGCACCGTGGCGTCCAGCGCGGTGGTCGGCTCGTCGGCCAGCAGCAGCTTCGGCGCGCAGGCCAGCGCCAATGCAATCATCGCCCGCTGCCGCATGCCGCCGGACAGTTCATGCGGATAGGCGTCGTAGCGGCGCGGGGCTTGCGGAATCTGCACTTTTTCCAGCATTTCCAATGCGCGCGCCTTGGCATCCTGGCGGCTGATTTTCCGGTGCGCGCGGATCGCTTCCGATATCTGCTGGCCAATGGTGTAGACCGGATCGAACGCCAGTCCCGCCTCCTGGAATACCATCGATACAGTGCCGCCGCGATATTGCTCCAGCGCCCGGCCTTGCATGGCCAGCACATCGACCCCGTCGACTTCGATGCTGCCGCTGATGCGCGTGCTGTGTTCCGAATGCAGACGCAACAGCGTGCGCAGCGTGACGCTTTTGCCCGAGCCGGATTCGCCCAGCAAGCCAAGCACATGGCCGGCCGGCAATTCCAGACTGATGCGGTTGATGGCGTTGGCGGTGCGCCCGCCGTGAAATTGCACCGACAGATCCTTGATCGACAACAGCGGCGCGCTCATGCCGCCACCCGCGCAACAGCATCAGGATGTTCCGAGGCCGGGTCATTCAAATGACAGGCCGCCATGTGATGATCGCCATCGATCAAGAGGCGCAATTGCGGCGCATGCAATTCGCACACCAGTTTGGCATGCGGACAGCGGCTGGCGAAGCGGCAGCCGGGCGGCGGATCGATCGGATTGGGCGGGTCGCCGAAAAGCGGCGACGCCTTGGTGCGATTGGCCGGGTCCATCGACGGCACGGCCGACAGCAGCGCCCGCGTGTAAGGATGCGCCGCAGCGCCGTAAATATTGTCTACCGGTCCGATTTCGACGATCTGCCCCAGATACATCACCATCACGCGGTCGCTGATGTAATGCACCACATGCAGATCATGCGAGATGAACAGATAGGTCAGTTGCCGTTCCGCCTTGAGTTCCTGCAGCAGATTAAGTACTTGCGCCTGCACCGATTTATCGAGTGCGGCAACGGCTTCATCCAGGATGACCAGGCGCGGCTCAAACGCCAGCGCGCGGGCGATATTGACGCGCTGGCGCTGGCCGCCGGACAACTCGTGCGGATAACGTGTCCCGTACTGAAGCGGCTCCAGCCCTACCCGCGCCAGCAGATCGTGCACGCGCGCCTTGGCATCGGCCTCATTGACGCCATGCACGCGAGGGCCGTAGGCGATGGTCTCGCCGATTGTCAGGCGCGGATTAAGCGATGCATGCGAATCCTGAAACACCATTTGCAGGTTTTGCCGGAACTCTTTCATTTCCATGCCGCCGAATTCCGCGACGCCCTCGCCGTCGAAGATGATCGCCCCGCTGTCCGGCGCCATCAGCTTGGCGATCAGCCGCGCCGTGGTCGATTTGCCGCAGCCGGATTCGCCGACGATGCCCAGCGTCTCCCCCTTGGCGACGGTGAAATTGATATCGTCGACTGCGTGCACGAATTTCTTCTTGCGGCTGAATAGACTTTCGCCTGCGCCGGCCTGGCTGCGAATGGGGAAATGCTTGGTCAGGTGATTGACGATCAGCAAGGGTTGCGCCGGGCCGCCGCGCGCCTCGGCGCTGGCCTTTTCATGCGTGCCGCCGATGACGGTGGCATTGAAGGGATTGAAGGGGTTGTTAAGCATCAGACGTATCCATTGCAGAGCGCACGCTGTCGGCCAGCAGGTTAAAGGCAATCGAGGTCACGAAAATGAACAGGCCCGGCAGCGCCGCCACCCATGGGTTGTTGTAGATGGCGCCGCGCAGGGTATTGAGCATCAGGCCCCATTCCGGTTCGGGCGGCTTGACGCCGAGCCCGAGAAACGACAAGCCCGAGCCCAGGATCAGGCTGACGCTGATCAGCCCGGTGGCATACACAAAAATCGGACCGAGCACATTGCCCAGGACATGCACGCGAATGATCGAAAAAGACGAAGCGCCGCTCATGCGCGCCGCTTCGATGTAATCAAGCTTGCGTACTTGCGTGGTGACGCTTTCGGCGATGCGCACCACTTGCGGCACGAAGATCAGCGTCAGCGCGATGATACTGTTGGTCATGCCGGGGCCGAGCGCGCCAGAGATCGCCACCGCCAGCAGCACCGATGGAAAGGCATAAAACACATCAAGCACGCGCATCGTCAGCATATTGAAACGACCGCCGATGTAGCCGGCAAACAGGCCGATGCTAGTGCCGATGAAGAACGCAAATAACACCGGCAATACACCCATGAGCAGCGACAAACGGCCGCCGTACATCAGCCGCGTAATCATGTCGCGGCCGAGTTCGTCGGTGCCCAGCAGGGAGCCGGGGCTGCCGATATGCAGCAGCCGATGGATCATGCTGCCTTTATATGGATCTGCCGGCGCCAGCCACGGCGCAAAAACCGCCGCGACGACGATCAGCAAGATGGCCAGCGCGGCGATAACGGCAACCGGATCTCGCCGGACCCGGCGCAATACCAGCAGCCAGTAATTGCGATTGAGCGGCGCGCGCACCACCGGTGCTTTGGCTGGTGTCAAAGAAAAAGAAATTGCCATAATGTTGCCCTAACTACGGCCCATGCGCGGATCGAGCAGCGGCTGCAGGATATCGACGATGAGATTGAGCGCGACAAAGAACATGCAACACCAGGATGATGCCTTGCAGCAGCGGGATATCGCGCTGGAAAATCGCGGTGTTGAGCAAGAAGCCGGCACCGGGCCAGGCGAATACCGTTTCGACCAGAATCGATCCGCCCATCAGATAACCGAGTTGCAGGCCGGCGACCGCCAGCACGGTCGGCGCGGTGTTTTTGGCGACATGGCGAAAAATCGCGCGCGGGTTCAAGCCGCGTGCGCGCAAGGCCGTGATGAATTCTTGTCCCAGCATATCGCCGATGAGCGCGCGCACAGTGCGGGTGATGATGCCCATCGGAATCACCGAGAGCGTCACCGCCGGCAACACCAGATAGCGTATGTGTGCGTAATCCCACAGCCAACCGGCCGAACCGCCGGGACCGGCGCCCATGGCCGGAAACCAGGACAGCCACACCGAAAAAATAATCGTCAGGACCAGCCCGAGCCAATAGTGCGGCACGCTCACGCCGATCACCGAGAACACGCTGGCGATGCGGTCGATCCAGCTACCCTGGCGATAACCGGCCAGCGCGCCCAGCACGCAGCCCAGCAGCACGCCCAGCACACCCGCGACCACCGCCAGCACCAGTGTATTGCTGACTGCGCTGAGGACTTCGGTGGATACGGAACGGCCCGAAGCAATGGAAGCGCCGAGATCGCCATGCAGCGCTCGCAGCAGCCACAGGCCGTATTGAACCGGGATCGGCTTATCGAGGCCGTAGGCGCTTTTCAGGGCGGCAATCACCTCGGCCGGTGCGTCCGCCGGCGCGATGGCATTAAGCGGATCGCCGGGGGCAATATAGACCAGCATAAAAGAAAATACCGTCACGCTAAGCGCAATCGGTATTGCGTAGAGCAGGCGTTTTAAAACATACGCAAACATGTCATCTTTCAACAAGCGACCGGGTGCATCCTCGATGCACCCGGCCCGAATTTACATCTGGATCGTGGTCAGATCCTGAAACCAATGCTGCGCCTGCACGAAGCCTTTGACTTTAGGCGAGATGACATGCGGATTGACGTCATGCACAACCCACAACATCATGGCGTCGTCGACCATGGTCTGGTGTACCTGTCCCAGCAATATATCCTGCGCTTTCGGATCGAAAGTGGTGCTGATCTTGGCGATCAAGGCATCGACCTTGGGGTTTTTATAGTTGCCCCAGTTGACGCCGTTCGGTGCAATATATTTGCTGTCGGCAAAGCGGGTGATCGCGTAGAACGGATCGGCCGTCACATAGCCCAGATTGATCGCGGTAACACCCTTGCTGACATTGTCCGGCGAAGCCGCGCCCGCGCGCCAGTTGGTGTACAGGCCCTCCAGTTCCACCACTTCGAAATCGACATTGATACCGATTTCTTTCAGGCTTTGCTGAATATATTCATTCATCGGCAGCGACAACATCTGGCCGGTGCCGCCTTGGGCAATGATGATTTTCGTTTTCAGCGGATGCGCCGGGCTGTAACCGGCCTGCGCCATTAATGCACGCGCTGCCGGCAGATCGTATTTCAGCACAAAGGTCGGTTTGCCGAACCATGGGCTGGTCGGATCGACCTGGCCTTTGGCCGGCACTGCCAGACCATTCATCAAGGCCACGACTTCGTCGCGATTGATCGCCAGATTAGCCGCTTTGCGGACCCGGATATCGGTCCACGGCGAGCCGGGCAACAGGCTGAAATGGTAAGGCCAGACATGCGGCGTCACATTGGTGACGAGCTTGAAGCCGCTGCTTTTGAGTTGCGCCACTGCATCCGGCGGTGGTGTTTCGATGATGTCGACCTGGCCGTTGAGCAGCGCATTGGCGCGGGTCAGCGCATCGGGAATCGGCATCAAGATGATGCGGTCGGTTTTGGCCAGGCGGGTCTTATCCCAATAGTTCGGGTTTTTGACCAATTCGGCGCGTTCGCGCGGCACCAGCTTATCCAGTTTGAACGGCCCGGTGCCGGAAGGCTGGAACGCGAATTTGTTCCAGTCGCCACCCAGCTTGGTCCATTGCGCCGGACTGGAAATCAGGAACCACGGCAGTTGGTACGGAAACAAGGCATCGACTTCCTTGGTGGTGATTTCTACCGTATAGTCGTCGATCTTCTTATAGGAAGCGATGGACGGAATCCGCGAGCGCACCTGAGCGGCTTGCTTTGGATCGAATTGCGGCGATTTTTCGTTGAGTACCTTGTCCAGATTCCAGATCACGGCGTCGGCCTTGAAATCGGAACCATCGTGGAATTTGACGCCACGGCGCAACGTGAAAATCCACTTCTTGTTATCGGCCGGATTGACCTTCCAGGCGGTCGCCAGGCCCGGCACCAATTTACCCGGACGGGTGGCGATATTGGCTTCCCATGCCACCAGCGGATCGTAAATGGTATGCCCGGTAAATTGATAAGCGCCGGCGCCACGGTCCGGCTGACCGGTGGTCAATGGGATATCGGACATTGAAATACCGTAACGCGCCACAGTTTCAGCCTGCACGGGAGCGTGCAGCATCAATGTCAAGGGAGCGAGTAATAGCCAGAGCCAGCGAGAAAGTTTTTTTATAAAGGATTTCTTCTTAGACGGCATGAATCTCTCCAGTAGGTGTGGCGAAGGTATGACGAAGGGGAACGGCACAAGGCCAAAAGCAATTTATGTGCCATTTGAGGGCGGCAATGCCATTGTTTTTACGAATTAGCGTGGAGCGGTGGTTGCAGACCAATTGTTTTATTTTTCCAGCCGTTATATGCCTGACTTATAGGCAATGCAATCATATTGCATGCAATATTAGTGGATTTTAGTGTTTTTTGGGCTATTTGCATGCACTGTTATGGACGCTCCGCACGTATTCGCGCCTCCGAATATCAATAGCCCCTCTTCTATACCGTCGCCCGCAAAATATGCCGCGTGCGCAAACGATTGAGCAATAGCGGAATCACCCCAATAACAATGCCCCCTATGCCGACAACTTTGGTGGTCGTATCAAAAGTCGGAATACTGTAAATCGCAATAAAGATCAGAAAGGCTGCGCTGGCCAGCGGCCATATCTGCAACAGCAGCAAATTACGAAGATTGTCGAAAGCACGGCGCCGATAATGCCAGGCGCACGCCAAACCGGCCAGGCTGTAATAGAACGCCACTTGAAAACCGATGGCGTTGACCGAATCGCCGATGATGGTATTGACGCTGGGGAAATGCGACGACAGCAACAAAAACACCAAACCAAGGACCGTAAGCGTCAGCGTCGCCACCCATGGCGTACGCCAGACCGGATGCAATTTTGCGTAACGGGGATGCAAAGAACCGTCGCGTCCCTGCGCAAATAAAGTGCGCGTAAATTGCAGGATGGAGGTTTCCAGCGTACCGACCGAACTGAGCATCACGGCGATTACCGCCATATAACCCCATGGCCGCGGAAACAGCTTATCGGCCAAGGCAAAAACGATGTTGGTGCCGGACTGGCTGATTTCCGCATCGCTCAATACCAGCAGCACGGCAGCCAGAAACGTAATGAAGAGCAACATCACGACGAGCATTGCCCAAATCGCAGCATGGCCTGCTGCGCGCGATGCATCCCGCGTTTCTTCATTGAGATTGACGGTGACGTCCCAGCCCCAGAAAAAGAACAATGAGGTCAGTGCGCCGGTGGCGAACAAAGCCGGTGTAAATGCCGTCGGCGATAACTGCGCCAGACCGAAGACATGGGCCGGATGGTGTGCAAACTGGATAAAAGCCGCGACGATGACGATGACCAGAATAAGCACTTCCACCCCGGTCATCACAATTTGCGTGTAGCTGGTGGGTTTAATGCCCTTGAGGATGACTGCGCTGACTGCCAGCAGCCAGCCGGCGGCAACTGCCGTTACCCATGCCGGTTCGGTCGCCAGCGACGGCGCCACCAATAACAATGTGGCGGTCGCAGCCGGCACCGTGCCTGAGACCATGAATACCGCCGACGCCACCAGCAACGCCCAGCCTGCGAAAAAGCCCAGCGTCGGGTTAAATACCCGGCTGACCCATGCATACGAAGCGCCTGCATTCGGGTCGGTCTTGTTCAGGTGCATGAAGGCGAGCGTGACGCCGAACATAATCAAGCCGCAATACAAAATACTGGCGGCGGATAACACGCCGACGGCCGCCACCAAAGTGGTGGTGGTCGCCGCAACACTGAATGCCGGCGCCGTTCCCGCCACGCCCATCACAACCGATTCAGCGGTGCCCAACGCCCCTTCCGCCAATTTATTATGTTCGCTCATTTTTTAATTTAATCCTGTTTTAAAAAGGAAATGAATTTCCCTGCCCGTCAGTCCAAAGCATTTCTATCCATAATATTAACTTAGGCTAGATGATTTTTTCTTAGCTATTTACAGGATTTTTATAGCAAAGTGAGCAACGGGAAGAAGCGCGGCGCGACCGCTTGCCACGCAACGCGCATGCGACCGGTCCTGCAAGCTGCCCTGCAACCAGAACGCGCAATAACCAGTCATACTAGAGGGATCGCTGTTGCGATTGCCTTCCATAATGATTACAACGA
>DATMOE010000226.1:0-8792 GCA_035568435.1 Herbaspirillum sp.
GCATTGTACTGGACAGCATCCGGTAACGCGTTACACTCCCATCTTTACCGTTTTTGAAAATGACATCATGCGACTCGACCAGCCCCTTTCCGACGAAGAATTTGAAGAACTGGACGACTTTTTACTCTCCGATCGCTGCGCTGAAGACAGCATGACAATGGATACCCTGCACGGCTATCTGACGGCGCTGTCGATCGGGCCGCAGGAAGTTCTGATGGAAGAATGGCTGCACCGTGTTTGGGGGCCGCAGGCCAAAGATGCGCCGGCGTTCAAGAACGCCAAGGAAGCCGAACACATTACCAATCTGATCGCGCGTTTCATGAATGAAATCGCCATCACGCTGGAAGTTGCGCCGAAAGAATACGAGCCGCTGTTTTGCGAGCGCGAATGGGAAGGCAAATCGCTGCTCGATGGCGAAGCCTGGGCTTGGGGATTCTGGGAAGGCATGGAACTGCGCAAGAAGGAATGGGATCCGATCTGGCATTCGAAACTAGCCGATTTGTTGCGCCCGATTTATCTACTCGGCTCGGACGAACTGGAAGAGGAAGAATTGGTGCTGGTCGATAGCCCGCTCAAAAATCATAAGCTGACGGTGGAAATGGAATCAGCGATTCCGCATATTTATCAGTACTGGCTGCCGCATCGGAAATCGGCGGTGGTGCAGGTTAAGCATGAGACGCCCAAGCTTGGGCGTAATGATGACTGTAGTTGCGGTAGTGGGAAGAAGTATAAGAAGTGTTGCGGGGCGGAGAATACAACTTTACCTAAATAAAACCACGTAGATTTGGGGATAGAGGTGACCCTCCCTTCGACAGGCTCAGGGCTATCGAAGGGAGGGTCACCTCTGGCTTTACACCTTAATGAAATGCTCCCGGTAATACCGAAGCTCTTCCACCGATTCAATAATATCGGCCAGCGCCGTATGTTTCTGATGCTTCTTAAAGCCGCTGGCCAATTCCGGCTTCCAGCGTTTGCACAATTCCTTAAGCGTCGATACATCCAGATTACGGTAATGAAAGAACGCTTCCAGCTTCGGCATGCCGCGCACCATGAAACGGCGATCCTGGCAAATCGAATTGCCCGACATCGGCGACTTGCCGGCCGGCACATATTTCTTCAGAAATTCAATCAGTGCAGCTTCAGCATCGGCTTCGGTCACAGTAGAGTTCTTGACCCGCTCGATCAGACCGGAACGGCCGTGGGTGCCCTTGTTCCAGGCGTCCATTCCGTTCATAATTTCATCTGGTTGATGAATCGCAAATACCGGACCTTCAGCCAGGATATTCAATTCGGAATCGGTCACTACCACGGCAATCTCGATGATACGATCGGTATCGGGATCGAGACCGGTCATTTCCATATCGCACCAGATCAGATTGAATTCATTCGGACGGACCGGCACGGACTGCACTGCTGCGGCTTCTGTGGTTTCTGTGGCTTGTGACATAATTGTTCCCTCATCATTTAAGCCGCCATTTTCTCACAGGGTAACAATGTATTCACTCACGTTTTCTGTTTTGTTTGTGGCTTTTCTGTTTTTAAGCCTAGCCGTGCGCTTTTGGCTCGGGTCGCGTCATATCCGCCATGTGCTGGCGCATCGCAGCCAGGTACCGGAACGGTTCGCCGAGAAAATCCCGGCGTCAGCGCATCAGAAAGCCGCCGATTACACGGTCGCCAAAACCAAATTTTCGCTGCTGTCGCTGCTGTTCCATACCGCCGTGCTGATCGGCTTTACGTTCATGGGCGGCCTGCAAGCATTATCCATTGCCCTATTGCAATGGCTGGGCACGCCGGGTATGGTCTACGAATTGCTGCTGATCGCCGCATTTGGCGCGATCTCGGGCGTCATCGATCTGCCGTTCGACTATTACCGCCAGTTTGTGCTGGAGCAACGCTTCGGTTTCAACAAAATGACGCGCCGTCTGTTTTTTACCGATTTGATCAAAAATACCCTGCTGGGCGCCGCGATCGGCCTGCCGCTGCTGTGGGTGATCCTGACACTGATGAATAACGCCGGCAATCTTTGGTGGATCTATGCCTGGATGGTTTGGAGCGGCTTCCAGTTGCTGATGCTGGTGCTGTATCCGACCGTCATCGCACCGCTGTTCAACAAATTCACACCGCTCACAGATGAAACATTGCGCCTGCGCATCGAAGCATTGATGCGGCGCGTCGGCTTTGCTTCGAAAGGCCTGTTCATCATGGACGGCTCCAAGCGCAGCGCCCACGGTAATGCCTATTTTTCCGGTTTCGGCGCCGCCAAACGCATTGTGTTTTTCGATACTTTGCTGGCGCGTCTGACGCCGCAGGAAGTCGAGGCAGTGCTGGCGCATGAACTGGGCCATTTCAAACTCAAACATATCGTCAAACGTATTTGCGTCATCTTTCTGGTTTCGCTGGCGTTTCTGGCGCTGCTCGGTTTCCTCAAGAGCCAGGTATGGTTTTATACCGGCCTGGGTGTGACGCCACTGCCGTTCGGCAGCAACGATGCGATGGCCCTGATTCTATTCATGCTGGCGCTGCCGATCTTTACCTTCCTGTTGTCGCCGCTTTCGTCGCTGACCTCGCGCAAGCACGAATTCGAAGCAGACGCCTTTGCCGTCAAGCACACCAATGCGCCGGATCTGGTCTCGGCGCTGGTCAAACTGTATGAAGATAATGCGTCCACGCTGACGCCCGATCCACTCCATTCGGCGTTTTACGACTCGCACCCGCCCGCTACGGTGCGCATCGACCGATTGCTGGCTGCCGCTTGACCAAACGCGGCCTGCCCTCTCACACCTCACATCCCACAAGGATTGCATCATGACAACCACCGATCTGCTCGAACAGAAATGCACGCCCCAAACGCAGGCATTATCCGCGGCCGAGGTTAATCAACAGATCGCCGCGCTCGATGGCTGGACCGTGGAAAACGGCAAAATCGTGCGCGAATTCAAATTCGGCGATTATTACGAAACGCTGGCATTCATCAATGCGATCGCCTACGTCATTCACGCCGAAGACCATCACCCGGAACTGGTGGTGACCTACAATCGTTGCGTCGTGCGTTTCGATACGCATAGCGTGAACAACGGCAAGGGCGGCTTGTCGATCAACGATTTTATTTGTGCGGCCAAGGTGAATTCTATTTTTCAGCAGTCCTTTTCATGAAGCGATTGCTGGGCGGAAAAGGCGAAACGCCGACGGAAACCGGCATCGTTATTGCTGCACACGGAAGACATTATTTAGTGCAATGCGGCCAACAAAAGCTGCAATGCGTGACACGCGGTAAAAAAGGCGACGTGGCAGTCGGCGATGTTCTGCAATTCCAGCGGACTTCACCCAATCAGGGCGTGATCGACAGCATCGACGAACGAAAAAGCTTGTTGTACCGTTCGGATCAATACAAATCCAAACTGCTGGCGGCGAACGTCACGCAACTATTCATCGTGGTGGCGACCGAACCGGGTTTCACCGATGACCTGATCTCGCGCGCGTTGATCGCCGCCGAATCAGCCGATGTGCAGGCGCATATCGTGCTCAATAAAACAGACGTCGCCGCGTTGCTGCCGAGAACCCTGCAACGCCTGGAACTGTATGCCGCGCTGGGTTATCCGATTCACCAGGTCTCCGCGCGCGGCGCACCGGATGCCACTCGCGAGACGTTGATGCCATTGCTGGCGGGGCAATCGACCATCCTGATCGGCCAATCCGGCATGGGCAAATCGTCGATCATCAATCTGATCGTGCCGGATGCAGAGATTGCGGTGCGCGAAATTTCCGCCGCGCTCGACACCGGCAAACACACCACCACCTTTACCCGCCTCTACCCGATCGGCGCCGACGCATCGATTATCGATTCGCCCGGTTTCCAGGAATTCGGCCTGTATCAATTAACAGAGGGCATGCTGGAACGGGCATTCCGTGAATTCCGGCCCTATCTCGGAAAGTGCAAATTTTACAATTGCCATCACCTCAGCGAGCCGTCGTGCGCGGTGCTCGAAGCGTTAAAAGAAGGCAAAATCGCCCCCATGCGGCACGCTTTGTACGTGCAATTACTGCATGAAGCGTCCCAAACCTTGTATTGAGTTCGAATTAAGCGCGAATTGAGTGCACCCTGCGGGCTCGCACGCCAAGCGTCAAATTGACGCTAAAATCCCTTATAATTGAACCGGTTACAATTATCGGCGGCAGAATTTACACTGGCCGCCGTTTCTATTTATGCCTTACGAGACAGAACGCACCGGATCCGATGCAATGCGAACCAAACACTTCTTACAAATCGCCGACTTCACCCTGGACGACTACGAGTACGTGACTCAACGCGCACATATCATCAAGCGCAAGTTCAAAAACTACGAAACCCACCATACGTTGATGGATCGCACGCTGGTGATGGTATTTGAGAAAAACTCCACCCGCACCCGGCTCTCATTCGAAGCCGGCATGCAGCAATTGGGCGGCGCCGCCATTTATCTCAATACCCGCGACAGCCAGCTCGGCCGCGGCGAACCGGTGGAAGATGCTGCGCAAGTGATGTCGCGCATGTGCGACATCATCATGATCCGCACTTTCGGCCAGGACATCATCAATCGTTTCGCGGAGAACTCGCGAGTACCGGTCATCAACGGACTGACCAACGAACATCATCCATGCCAGGTAATGGCCGATGTATTTACCTACATCGAACAGCGCGGCTCGATTAGCGGCGCGACTGTGGCATGGATCGGCGACGCCAACAATATGCTGTACTCATGGCTGCAAGCGGCCGAAGTCTTCGATTTCCACGTCAATGTATCCACGCCTAAAGGCTATGACATCGATCCAACGCTGGTCTCCCCTGCCAATACGCACTACACACTCTTTGCCTCGCCTTCGGACGCTTGCCAGGATGCCGATCTGGTGACCACCGATGTCTGGACCAGCATGGGTTACGAAGCGGAAAACAACGCACGCCTGAAAGCATTCGACGGCTGGATCGTCGATAGCGCCAAAATGGCACGCGCCAAAAAAGACGCATTATTCATGCATTGCCTGCCGGCGCATCGCGGCGAAGAAGTCTCCGCCGAAGTGATCGACGGCCCGCAGTCGGTGGTCTGGGATGAAGCCGAGAATCGCCTGCACGTGCAAAAGGCGTTGCTGGAATATCTGGTGCTTGGCAGAATAAGCTGAATCGTCAACCTATCCGTCTCTGCGCATACCCGACGCATATCTGAAATTACTATTCAATACCTCCTCGTTTTAAGGATTCATCATGTCAAATGTGAAAAAAGTCGTCCTGGCCTATTCCGGCGGACTCGATACTTCGGTGATTCTGAAGTGGCTGCAAGACAATTACCAATGCGAAATTGTGACGTTTACCGCCGATCTCGGCCAGGGTGAAGAGCTGGAACCGGCGCGTCAGAAAGCGCTGAAATTCGGCATCAAACCGGAAAATATTTATATCGATGATGTGCGCGAAGAATTTGTGCGCGATTTCGTCTTCCCGATGTTTCGCGCCAATACGGTGTATGAAGGCGAATATCTGCTGGGCACCTCCATTGCTCGCCCGCTGATCGCCAAACGGCTCATCGAAATCGCCCGCGCCACCGGCGCCGATACCATTTCGCACGGCGCCACCGGCAAGGGCAATGACCAGGTTCGCTTTGAACTGGGCGCCTATGCGCTGATGCCGAATGTCAAGATCATCGCACCGTGGCGTGAATGGGATTTGCTGTCGCGTGAAAAATTATTGAAATACGCGGAAGACGCCGGCATCGCCGTCGATATGAAACACAAGAACGGCGGCGCGCCGTATTCGATGGATGCCAATTTGCTGCACATCAGCTTTGAAGGCCGCCATCTGGAAAATCCAAGTTCGGAAGCCGAAGAAAGCATGTGGCGCTGGACTGTCAGCCCGGAAGCTGCGCCTGACGCAGCCGAATATCTGGATCTGGAATACGAAAAAGGCGATATCGTCAGCGTCAACGGCAAGCGCCTGAAAGCGCATGAAGTGCTGACCGAACTGAACCGTCTCGGCGGCAAACACGGCATCGGCCGCCTCGATCTGGTTGAAAACCGTTATGTCGGCATGAAATCGCGCGGCTGTTATGAAACCCCGGGCGGCACCATCATGCTGCGCGCGCATCGGGCGATCGAATCGATCACGCTGGACCGCGAAGTAGCGCATCTGAAAGACGATCTGATGCCGCGCTACGCCGCCCTGATCTATAACGGCTACTGGTGGTCGCCGGAGCGTCTGGCGCTGCAAACCTTGATCGACCATACACAAAGCAGCGTCAACGGTTGGGTTCGCATCAAACTGTATAAAGGCAATGTGATTGTGGTCGCGCGCGACTCCAAAACCGATTCGCTGTTCGACATGAAAATTTCGACTTTCGACGAAGACGGCGGCGCCTACAACCAGGCCGATGCAGGCGGCTTCATCAAATTGAATGCACTGCGCATGCGCATTGCCACAATCGCCCGCGAAAAACGAAACAGCGGCAAAAAGTAAATAAAACCACCGGCGCGGCGCTCGTTATTAACGGCCCGCGTCGTCCTTTACGATTTATTCAGGATGAGTATGAGCACCCAATTCGATCACGTTTCCGTTGTTAAGAAAGCCAATGTTTATTTCGATGGCAAATGCGTTTCTCACACTATTATTTTTGCCGATGGCAGCAAAAAGTCGGTCGGCGTGATTTTGCCATCGACGTTAACATTCAATACCGGCGCGCCTGAAATCATGGAAATCACGGGCGGCAAATGCCGTGTGAAATTAAAGGATCAGACTTTGTGGCGCAGCTATGGAGAAGGTCAGCGTTTTGAGATTGGCGCCAATTCCAGTTTTGATATTGAGGTTAGCGAAACTCTAAATTACGTTTGTCACTTCGGTTAAGCGCTTAGATAAATACCGGCTCGGGTTCCAGCGCCACGCCGAAGCGCGCCTGCACATCCGCTTGTATCGCGCGCGCCAAGGCGACGATCTCGGCGCCGGACGCCCCGCCATTGTTGACCAGCACCAGCGCCTGCTGCGGATAGACGCCGGCGGCGCCCATCGTTTTACCCTTCCAGCCACATTGATCGATCAGCCAGCCTGCCGCCAGTTTGAAGCTGCCATCAGCCTGTATATAACTGATCAGTCCCGGAAAATCCTGCAACAGATCGTTGCGCTGCTGCGCCGGCACCACGGGATTTTTGAAGAAGCTGCCGGCATTGCCGATCACAGCGGGGTCCGGCAGCTTGGCGCGGCGGATGGCGATGACCGCCTGACTGATTTGCGCCGGCGTCGGCTGGCTTGAACCGCCTGCTGCGAGCGCCTTGGCCAGCTCTGCATAGCCGAGCTGCGGTTCCCATTGCCGCGGCAATGCGAAAGTGACATCGAGAACCACCGCGCGATTGCGCAGCGCATGTTTGAAAATACTGTCGCGATAGGCAAATTCGCAGTCCGCGTTGTGCAGCGTCGAAATCTCATCGCTGATGAAATCGTAGATTGTCAGGCTGTGCAGAATGTCCTTTATCTCGACACCGTAGGCACCGATATTCTGGATCGGCGACGCGCCGACGTTACCCGGTATCAACGACAGATTTTCCAGCCCGCCCAAACCCTGTTCCAGCGTCCACAACACCAGGCGATGCCAATTTTCGCCGGCGGCAGCGCGCACATAAGTCGCCCTGGCATCGTGATCGACAATAGCAATGCCGGTATTGCGCATGTGCAGAACCAGCCCCGGGAAATCGCGCGTCAGCAGCAGATTGCTACCGCCGCCCAGCACCAGCCGCGGCAACGCCGCCAACACCGTGTCGTTACGCACTGCGCGCAATAAATCCGCGTCGACGACGGGCAAATAAGCATCTGCCGCGGCATCGATACCGAAGGTGTTTAAATTGCGCAGAGGAAAATCGCGCTGTAGTGGGATTGGAAACATAAGCGCCGAATTATAGTCCTGCCTAGCTTCTAGGGGAAATCGTCAGGAAATGACATAAAATAATGCTTTTGCAGTTAAAGGGAACCAACATGCCATCATTCGATACCGTCTCCGAAGCCAATATCGTCGAAGTAAAAAACGCGGTCGATCAAGCCAATAAGGAAATCACGACCCGTTTCGACTTCAAGGGCAGCGATGCCCGCGTCGAACAAAAAGAACGCGATCTGACCGCTTACGCCGATTCAGAATTTCAACTGGGCCAGGTGCGCGACGTGCTCACCGGAAAAATGGTCAAACGCAACGTCGATGTCCGCTTCCTGGACATCGGCAAGATTGAGAAAATCGGCGGCGACAAGGTCAAGCAAGTCATCAAGATCAAAAACGGCATCGAAACCGAAGATGCGAAAAAGATCGTGCGCATCATCAAGGACAGCAAGATGAAGGTGCAGGCCAGTATTCAGGGCGACGCCGTGCGCATCACCGGCGCCAAGCGCGACGATCTGCAAGCCGCGATGGCGATGCTGCGGGGCAAAGTCGAAGACCTGCCGCTGGAATTCAATAATTTCCGCGATTAAGATATATCCGCTTTTCGGGATCAAGCGTTGACAACAGTAAAGATCTATCTCAGGATAGCGAAATGGAAGCTAAAGTCGTCAAACTGGAAAACGCTGTTGAATACATGCAGCGCGATATTTCTGAAATAAAAATGGACATTCGGGAAATCCAAAAAGATTTTCGTACCAATTTTCGTCTTCTTTTCGGCGCGATAATCGCAGTTGCTTTGGGGTTGACCGGTTTGATCGCCAAGGGATTTCACTGGATTTAAATACGCTGTATTACATAAACGAACGCTCAAAAAAGCGCCTTGAAAAAAAATTCAAGGCGCTTTTTTACATCCAA
>DATMOE010000227.1:0-5112 GCA_035568435.1 Herbaspirillum sp.
GTTCAGGCTATCGACGCGCATCCGCAAACAGATGGCCACCGATGCGGCACTCAAAACCTGCTTTACGGCGCTCTATCCCCCGGCCTGGAAATAACCCGAAAGAAGTCCTGATTAAGTGTTGTGAGCGGCCCAATCGCAGGATTGCGATGCTCAACGTACTCGCGTACGCCTGCGCTTCTCATCCAGCGCTTGAACCACTCACAACACTTACTCAGAACTCCCTGACTTAATCAGAGACTCCTTAAACCGATTCCGGCCGCACCACACGGCCCTTGCCCATCGCGGCATCATGCCGGCGCGCCAAATGCAGATGCTGTAAAAACTGCTGTGTCGACGTTTCCCATGAATAAGTCAGCGCCAGCGTTCTGACCTCTTCCCGATCCAGCTTCAGCGCATCCATACAAGCCTGCCGCAGATCATCGCTGAGTATCCCGGAGCGGCCGTTGACGACCACATCGATCGGCCCTTCGACCGGATACGCCGCCACCGGCACCCCGCAAGCCATGGCTTCGGCCAGCACCAGACCGAAGGTATCGGTCTTGCTCGGAAAGACAAAAACATCGGCGCAGTTGTAATACGCAGCCAATTCGGCATGCGCCTTACCGCCCAGAAAACAGACATCGGGATAACGCCGCTCCAGAATTTCCCGCTGCGGCCCGTCGCCGATCACCCATTTAGTGCCTGGCAAATCGAGCTGCAAAAACGCTTCGATATTCTTTTCTACCGCAACCCGTCCGACATACAAAAACAACGGACGCTTGATACAGGCATGATCCGGCTCTCTCGGCTTGAAATGCACCGTATCGACGCCCCGTCCCCATAACGCGACGTTTTCAAAACCGTTCTCTTCCAGCGCCTGCTTGATGCCGACGGTCGGCACCATGATGACTTTCGAAGGGCCGTGAAACCAACGCAGCAAACGATAAGTCAGCGCCTTGGGCAAAATCCGGCGCGCGCTCAAATACTCGGGAAAACGCGTGTGATAAGCGGTCGTGAACGCGAGCTTATTTTTGAGGCAATAACGGCGCGCCGCCAACCCCATCGGACCTTCGGTCGAGATATGGATGCAATCCGGACCGAAATTGCGCAACGCCGCAGCAAGCTTGGCAAAGGGTTTATAAGCCAGCCGGATTTCAGGATAAGTCGGGCAGGCGAAGGTCCGAAAGCTGGCCGGCGTGATCATCAAAACGGCATGGCCGGCTTGCTCCAAGGCGTGCTGCGTGGCGTTCAAGGTATTGACGACGCCATTGACCTGTGGCGCGCCGGCGTCGCTTACGATGGCGATACGCATAAATTATCCACCGCTTTGATTTGTTGCATGGCGTGCTTGCGCTCCATGATTTCCTGGCACGTCACCAAACGCAATTCACCGGACGCTTCTTCCACCAGCGCCGTCAGGCTTTCCACCCAGTCGCCGTCATTGCAATATTTGATGCCGCCGATATCGCGGATTTCCGGCTTGTGAATATGGCCGCAGATCACGCCATCCAAACCCTTTTTGGCCGCCTCAACCGCCAGCGCATCCTCGAACGAAGTGATGTAGCTGACGGCATTCTTGACCTTCAACTTCAGATACTGCGACAGCGACCAATACGGCAAGCCCGCGCGGGCGCGCCAGGTGTTGAACCATTGATTGAATTTAAGGATCATGGTGTACATGCTATCGCCCAGATACGCCAGCCACTTGGCGCAGGCGATCACACCATCGAAACGGTCGCCATGCAATACCAGCATGCGTTTGCCGTCGGCCGTGGTGTGCACCAGTTCGTCGCGAATCTTGATGCCGCCGAAATCGAGACCGATGAACTGCCGGACCGCTTCATCATGATTACCCGGCACGAAGATCACGTTAGTTCCCTTGCGCGCTTTTTTCAGGACATTCTGCACCACATTGTTATGCACCTGATCCCAGTACCAACGCCGCTTCAGTTGCCAGCCGTCAATGATATCGCCGACCAGATACAGCGTTTCGGATTCGGTTGCGCGCAGGAATTGCAGGAGTTTTTTGGCCTGGCAACCGGTGGTGCCGAGATGGACATCGGAGATCCATATAGTGCGGAACCGGATACGCTTGCCGCCCTCTGCAGGCTCTGCGCTCTCTACGCTCTCGGCGAGCTCAGGGAGTTCAAGGATAGGCGCGAAGTTTGCAGCATCGAGAAAATAATCACGTGATTTCATAAGTCCCCCTATCAACAATGAAGCTGCAGATCGTCACGCCGTAACCGTTTCTTTCAAGTAATGGCGGGCGTAACGCTTATCGAGCTTAGCCAACGGCAACAACAGAAAGAAATCGGCCGAGTGGAAATCGGGGTCCCAGGCCGGATCGCCGCACACCCAGGCGCCGCTGCGCAGATAGCCTTTCAGCAACGGCGGTATCTGCGGCGCATGGCCGGCTTCGCGCACCTCGATCGGAAACGGCACATGCGGCGCGACACGGTAGTCGGGCGGCGCCATATTGTTTTCGCGTAATGCGTGATACAGCGCTGCTGCATTGTGACCGCCATCGGCCAAGCTGACGCTGGCGCAACCCATCAGATACTCGCAACGCTCCTTACGCATATATTCGGCCAGACCGGCCCACAACATCATGATCACGCCGCCGCTGCGGTAATCGGGATGAATACAAGCACGCCCCGCTTCCGCGGTAATGTTGCGCAAATTTTCCAGGCGGCTCAGATCGAATTCCTGTTCGGAATAATATTTACCCATGCGCCGCGCGCCGTGCGGACTCATCACCCGATAAGTCCCTACCACTTCCAACGTTTTCGCATCCCGCACAATCAGATGATCGCAATAATCATCGAATTCATCCTGATCCAGGCCTTCTGCATTAGCCAAGGCCGACAAATTCATCGATTCGATAAAAACCTTGTAGCGCAAACGCTGCACTTCGCGCACATCCTCCACGGTTGTGGCAAGGCTCAAAGTTAGTCTGGAAGCACTGGAACTGGCATCGGCCGGTGTGGTCTGCAATCTCATTCGAGGTCCTTTCTACAAGTTGACGGGACAGAGACTAACGGCCAAATATGTCAACAAAATGACAGATTTGCCTAACTTCACACGATGACAACAGTTACAGCATAGAAGCGTACAATTATTCGCCCGCCGTATAATTTGTTACATTGCTTTCTGTAAACATCGCCGATTTCCCCTAAACACTTAAAGGAACACCATGCTACTGAAAGATAAAGTCGCGTTGATAACCGGTGCAGCAAGCGGCATCGGCAAGGGAATCGCCTTCGCATACGCAAAACAGGGCGCCAAAGTGGTCATTGCCGACCTCGAATTGCCGGCGGCGCAGGCGGCGGCGGACGAAATCAATCAAGCCGGCGGCACTGCCATGGCGGTGCAAATGAACGTCACCGACGAAGCGCAGGTCGATCAGGGCTTCGCCGATGCGATCCAGGCCTACGGCGGCATCGATGTACTCATCAGCAATGCCGGCATTCAGATCATCGCTTCGATCGTCGAAAGCACACTGGATAACTGGAAGAAAATGTTGGCGATCCATCTGGACGGCGCTTTCCTGACCACCCGCGCGGCCATGCGCGCCATGATCAAAGGCGGCAAAGGCGGCAGCATCATCTATATGGGTTCAGTCCATTCGCATGAAGGCTCGCCCCTCAAAGCGCCGTATGTCGCCGCCAAGCACGGGCTGATCGGCCTGGCCAAAGTGGTCGCCAAAGAAGGCGCCAAAGATCACATCCGCTCGAATGTGATCTGTCCCGGCTTTGTCCGCACCCCGTTGGTGGACAAACAGATCCCGGAACAAGCCCAGAAATTCAACATTACCGCAGAAGAAGTGATCCAGAAAATCATGCTCAAAGACACCGTCGATGGTGAATTCACGACCACCGAAGACGTTGCGCAAACCGCCATTTTCCTGGCGGCATTCCCGAGCAATGCGTTGACCGGGCAGTCGATTGTGGTCAGCCATGGCTGGTATATGCAATAACGCAATAACAATTTTTCTCTCAATTTTCAAAGAACCCATAAGGAATTAGCATGATTCTAGAACTAGCAGATATCCGCATTCAATCCGGCACCCAAGCGCAATTCGACGAAGCCATCACGCGCGCAATCGGCCTGACCATCGCCAAAGCAACGGGTTATCTGGGCCACCAAGTACAGAAAGGCGTCGAATCGCCCGAGCGTTATTTACTGATGGTGCGCTGGAACACGCTGGATAATCACATCATCGATTTTCGCGAATCGCCGGCCTTCACCGAATGGCGCGGCATCGTCGGCCCGTTTTTCGCCGCCCCGCCTACGGTCGAGCATTTTTCACTCCTGACGGAATCGATTTGACATGACATGCACTACCGGGGACCCGGCACGCAAACCGGCCGAACGCGTCAATCCGCTGCGCCCACTATTACTACTGGCGGTGCTGATGTGCGCTGCATGCGCGCCGAAAGCCGATGCAGATAAAAATATCAAAGAAAATATCGCCGCGTTTTACCGGCTGCACGAAGCGGCACCGCCGCAAGGCGCACTGTCGCTATCGGAATTAATACGCTTCCGCCCGCTGTTGTCCGTCCCGCTATTCGAAAAACTCAAAGACGCATCGGTGGCGGAAGAAGCGCATTTCGCAAAGAATGCCGAGCTGCTTGCGCCCTTGTTTGAAGGCGACTTGTTTACCGCCCGTCCGCAAGGACTTTCCGCCGCACGGGTGTCCGACTGCACCGTCAACGAAGACCATGCCTATTGCAATACCGAACTCAACGCAGCCGACGGCGCCAATATCATCAAATGGAAAGAACGCATTTTCCTGGTCGAAGATGAACGCGGCTGGGTGATCGACGATATCGATTTCGGACGCAACAACCCGCCGTTGCGCCAGGGACGCCTGAGCGCAATACTAGAGGCCGGTATCGAACGTGGCCGCATCGAAGCCAAAGACTCGGTATCGGACACGCCCAGCGACGCGCCACGTTAGTCCGCAGCAGCAGCGCTCTCCCCCTTCAGGCTTCACCATAAAATAAGACTAATGTCCTCGCATACTTTTCTCTGGCACGACTACGAAACCTTCGGCGCACAAGTACGGCGCGACCGTCCCGCCCAATTTGCCGCGATCCGCACCGACGCCGAATTAAACGAAATCGGTGAACC
>DATMOE010000228.1:0-8813 GCA_035568435.1 Herbaspirillum sp.
TGCTGCCGCCATCGGGCAGCTTGATGGATACACGATTTAATTGCTGTTCTGTGGCGTTCAGCGTGACATCGGCGTCGATCGCCTGTAGCGGCAAACGGTCTTTATCGAGATTGCCTGGGATGGCGTTGATCGCGCTAATCGGGCCGGCCACGGTGAACGGAGCTTCAGGCGATGCCGATGCTGATGCTGATGTGCTAATAAGCGGCCGCAGATCCGCGCGCAAGGTAATGTCGGCTTGCGGTGCGCTTGCATTGAAGGTCTTCGGATTGATATGCGCCAGGTTGATTTTGGCCCGTAGCAAGGGGACGGCGTCGAACGGCGCTGTGTCGATTTGTGCGTTGCCGTTGAGTTTGTCGCCATTGGCAACCAGCGCGATGGTGAGCTTTTGCAGCGATCCGCTCACGCTGGCGTCAAGTTGATAATGCTCTTGGCCATAGCTGCCATTGAGCGCAATACCGCCGCTCAATGCGAATGGACGCAGGCCGGAAAGTGTGACTTGTGCATTGGCGTTGCCGTAGGGCGTGCGCAGGCTATCGATGCTCAGGTTATGGTGCGTGCGGTCGGAGCTGCCGTGCAATTTCAGCGGGCCGATTTCATTGCTGGTGGCACCTTTTTGTATCAGCAGTGTTTGCAAAGTCAGATCGTTCAGTTCAAGCGCAATCGGCAACTGCAGGTCTTGGGGGAGAACGGTCGGTTCGGGAGACGGCTGTAAATGCAGCGCGACGTTGCCGATGCGCAGGTAATCGACGCTGAGCTTGCGCGCGGAGGGGAAGAAACGCCAGCGGCCATCCAGACTGTCTATGCTGAGATCGGTGCTGCTGTCGTGATAATGCAGGTCGCGCATTTGCAGACCGTGCGCGATGCTGCCACTGACATATTGTCCGCTCAGGCGGCCCTGCATCAGCCATACGCCGGTGCGCCAAAGCGCATTGCTGCCGCGCTCGGATTGCATGGCGTAAATCGACATCAGCAACAGTAAGAGAATTAATGCGCTCAAGGCGCCGCAGAGCCACGCTGCAATAGACAAGGCTCGCCCGCCGTGGCGGCCACGCGTGCGAGTATCGGCTGGCGCGTCAGGAGGAAGTTTGGTATCTGGCATGGTATTTAAAACGCAATGCCAAGTGAGATATGCGGACGGAATTGTTTGGCCTGCACACCGTAAGCTAAATCGGCGTTGATCACGCCGACCGGACTGCGGTAGCGCACACCGCCGCCGACGCCGCTGAAGAACTGCTTGTCGTGCCAGTTATCGGCTGCGGTGCCGATGTCGTAAAACACGGCGGCGCCCCATTGCTGGGTGAGCCAGTGCTGGTATTCGGTACTGGCAGTGAATAAATATTTATCCGGGTATACCGTTCCGTTTTGATTATTGCCGATACTTTGATAATCGTAGCCGCGTACCGAATCGCTGCCGCCGGCCCGGAACAGCAGCGAGGCCGGCACCTGGGCGCTGCTGCCCTTGGTGAATACGGCGCCGCCCTCGGTCCGAAAAAGTATCAGATCGCGCTTGCCGACCGGTACGTAGAGACGATAGCGGGCGTTCAAACGGGTAAAGGTTTGGTCGGTGAACAAGCCTTTCGCGGCCACGCCGATCTGCAGCGACAACAGATGGCCGAGACGCGGAAAAATCAGATCGTCTACATCGCGCCGGGCCCAGGAAAATCCCGGCACTAATGCATGGTGCGTGCCAGGTGCGATCACGGTATTGGGCGGTAGCGCAGCGCCGTTTTGCTGCTGCAATTGGTCGGCGTAATAATCCAGTGTGTAGGCGGTATCGTAGAACTCGCGTGAACGCGCGCGTTTCAGTCCCACCCGGAAACTGCGCAGATCGACGCCTTCCAGCGTGGTGCGGTCCTGCGAGGTATTAATGCTGTTGACGAAGCTTTTGTCGTCGGGCGGCATGCCCAGTTCCAGCATGCCGTATTGACGTTGCTGCTCTAGTTTGACTTGGCTGTTAAAGGTCCAGGCGCGATCGAATACGTTGTAATGCGAATACTGGCCTTCCACCTGCGCGCCGGTATCGGTCGAGTAGCCGACACCGCCGCGAATGCGTTGGGCCGGGAATTCACTGACCTGTACCTTGACCGGCGTCATATCGGGATGCGCCGGGTCGTCGTCGATACTGACGATGACATTGCTGAAGTAGGACGTGTTCTGAATCTGGCGTTGCAAGGTCAGCAAGCGTTCGGCGCTGTAGGGCTCGCCGGGCGATAAGGGATTGACGTTGCGGATGATCTCTGCCGGATAGCGTTTGGCGCCGCTGATTTGCAGTTCGCCCAGCGTAAAGCTGGGGCCGCTATCGTAGTTTGCGGTTAATTGCGCGTCGTGTTGCGCAGCGTCGATACGGGCTTGCGATGCGCTCAGGCGGGCCGCGGCATAGCGCGATTTTTGCAGAATTTGCAGACCCTGATCTTTGGCGGCATCCCAGTCTTCCTGCCGAAATGGCTGGCCCGGCTGCAGCGGCCAGGAGGAGCGGATGGCGGCGATGCGTTGCGGGTCTTCATCGCTTACGGCGCCGCTGACATTGATATCGACCGAGGAGATTGCCGTGCGCGGGCCTGGGTCGATGCGCATTTTTACGACTTTGGGATGGGTCTCGTCTTGTACCGAGATTGCGGTGACCGGTGAGAAATAGCCTTCGGTCGAGGCCAGCGCGGTGACTTGATCGGGGGCGGTCGCCAGCATGAATTTGAGCTGCTCTTCGCTGATATCGTCGCGTGACTGGTAGCGCGCCAGATCGAGGTGGGTTTCCAGTAATGTGCGCAATGGCGCAGGGGCTTCGATATCGATACGGTAAAAAGGCGGGGCAGCAAGGGCCGCCGTGCCGAGGACTGACGCACAGAACAACAGCAGCAGCGCAGTCAGTGTGCGCGCAAAATGGTTGCGGCGATTGGCAATCTTGATCGGTTTGTCTCCTGCGCGTATTTATTTTTTGTTACGCTGCTTACTCCGCATCCTCCGCTTCTTCTATCCAGGCTGCTTGAATTGCTTCAAGAATTTTTTCGCCTGAATGATTCGGATCATCGTCGAAGCCCGGCAGTTCCATGACCCAGCGACGCAGGTCTGTGAAGCGGATGGTTTTCGGATCGATGTCCGGGAATTTGTCGTACAGGTTTTCTGCGATTTGCAGTATATCGGTCCATTTCATGGCGTCTCCTGCTTTCGTCCAGTTCGTTTAATGGCTTTCGCTGACTTGATTGATTGTATATTTCGGGATTTCGATGACGATATCTTCCTTGTCCAGTATCACTTGGCAGGATAGGCGGGAGTTTGCTTCCAGGCCCCATGCTTTGTCCAGCAGATCTTCTTCGGTTTCGGTGGCTTCGTTGAGTGCGTTAAATCCTTCGCGCACAATCACGTGGCAAGTGGTGCAGGCGCAGGATTTTTCGCAGGCGTGTTCGATCTCGACTTGATTGTTGAGCAGTGCATCGCATAGCGAGACGCCGGCCGGCGCGTCGATGACAGCGCCGTCCGGGCACAGAGTGGGGTGGGGTAGAACAACGATTTGTGGCATTGGGGCTTACCTATGAAAGTCGGAGCGTATTATTTGTCGGATCGATCATTCGATCAGTTGCCGATGTCGGCCAGTTTTTTACCTGTCAGCGCCTCATGGACGCTGCGATCCATACGGCGTGCGGCGAATTCCTCGGTGCCTTGCGCCAGCGCGTCGACGGCGGCTTTGATCGCCTGCTGATCTTCGCCGCTAATCTGGGCGCGTACCGCCGCGATCAATTGCATGATAGCTGCGCGCTCATCTTCGCTTAGTAGAGCGCTGTCGGCGTCCAGCGCCGATTGCGTTGCCAGCACAAGGCGTTCGGCATCGACCTGTTCTTCGCGCAGTGCGCGTGAGCGCATGTCGGCGTCGGCCGATTGAAACGAATCCTGCAGCATGCGGGCAACTTCATCATCGCCCAGGCCGTAGGACGGTTTGACGGTGATGGAGGCTTCGACGCCGGCAGTCATTTCGCGGGCCGAGACCGATAGCAGACCGTCTGCATCGACTTGATACGTCACGCGGATTCTGGCGGCGCCGGCGGCCATCGGCGGAATGCCGCGCAGCTCGAAGCGCGCCAGCGCACGGCAATCGCTGACCAGTTCGCGTTCGCCTTGCACCACCTGAATCGCCATGGCTGTCTGGCCGTCTTTGAAGGTGGTGAATTCCTGGGCGCGGGCGCAGGGGATCGTGCTGTTGCGCGGAATGACTTTTTCGGCCAGTCCGCCCATAGTTTCAATGCCCAGCGATAAAGGAATGACATCGAGCAGCAGCCAGTCGTCGCCGGGGGCGCGGTTGCCTGCTAATAAGTTAGCTTGCACTGCAGCGCCGAGCGCTACGACTTTGTCTGGATCGATATTGGCCAGCGGCGTGGTCTGGAAAAAATCGCCGACTGCCTTGTGAATGTGCGGCATGCGAGTGGCGCCGCCGACCAGTACCACGCCATCGATATCGTCGATCGTCAGATCGGCATCGCGCAGCGCTTTTCTTGAGGGTGTAATTGTTTTGCTGACCAGATGCTGCGTCATCGCAACAAATTCGGCGGCGCTTATCGTCAAATGGACTTGCTCGCCGGAATTGAGCGCAGCATCGATCGTCGTTTCCGATTTGGATGACAGCAGCTCCTTGGCTTCGCGGGCCTTGACCATCAGGATGCTGGTATCTTCATGCGACAGCGGGCCGAGTTGCGCGTGTTCGCTGATCCAGCAAAACAGGCGTTGATCGAAATCGTCGCCGCCCAGTGCGGAATCGCCGCCGGTCGACAATACTTCGAATACGCCGCGGCTCAGTTTCAGAATGGAGATGTCGAATGTGCCGCCGCCCAGATCGTAGACGGCGAAGATGCCTTCCGAGGAATTATCCAATCCGTAGGCAATGGCTGCGGCGGTCGGTTCATTGAGCAAACGCAGCACATTCAGACCTGCCAGTTGTGCGGCGTCTTTGGTCGCTTGGCGTTGCGCATCGTCGAAATAGGCCGGCACGGTAATGACGGCGCCCACCAATTCATCCCCCAGCGCATCTTCGGCAAGCTGGCGCAAAGTGGCGAGGATTTGTGCCGATACTTCTACCGGGCTCTTGATACCGGCAACGGTTTTAATCTGCACCATGCCCGGCTGATCCTGAAAATCGTAGGGCATGTTTTCTGCGTGGGCGATGTCTTTCAGGCCGCGCCCCATGAAGCGCTTGACCGACACAATGGTGTTTTTTGGATCGATGGTTTGCGCGGCCTGTGCCTTGCGGCCGATATTGGCGTGTCCGTTCGGCAGATAACGCACCACCGACGGCAGCAGGGTGTGACCGTCTTCGTCCTGCAGCACTTCGGGAATGCTGTTGCGCACGGTCGCTACCAATGAATTGGTGGTGCCCAGATCGATGCCGACTGCAATGCGATGTTGATGCGGCGCAGTGGACATGCCGGGTTCGGAAATTTGGAGTAAGGCCATAAGACTTAGAGTGATGCAGACGCAGTGTGGACATTGCGACCATGAGGTACGCGGCCTACGTGGTCTGGCGAGTGAGTGCGATTGAAATGGAACGTGGCGGCTTGCATGATAATGATGACCGTCAGGCTTCGATCAGAGTGAATACATCGCCGATTTCGGCAGTGAATTTTTCGAGAAACATCAGCTTGCGTACATTCAGTGCAGCGGCATCGTAGTTGCCCGCATCCAGTAATTCACCGGTTCCCGCGATTTCGGTTTGACGTGCAGCGCGCACGGTTTGTTGCAGTGTTTCCAGCGCATCCAGACTTTTGGCGGCTTTGGCATCGTCCAGCTCTTCGCGCCATTCCATTTGTTGCATCAGGAATTCGCGCGGCATTGACGTGTTCGATTCGATCTCCAGATCGACGCCATGCAGCTCGCATAGATAAGCTGCGCGCCGGAACGGATTCTTCAGGGTTTTATAGGCTTCGTTGGCGCGGGTGGCCCATTGCATGGCAACCCGTTTTTCAGCGCCCGACGCCTGTGTGAATTTGTCTGGATGGGCTTGATTCTGCACTTCGTGATAAGCCTTTTCAAGCGCCGCCGGATCGACGGAAAAGCGTTGCGGCAGATGAAAAAGTTCGAAGTGATTTTGCATAATATTTAAAAAAAGCCTGTTTTGTGATTAACAGGCTTATTTGGAGTGAGGAGGTGGTCTCCTCAAACGTGGAAGCTTTCGCCGCATCCGCATTCATTCTTTACGTTAGGGTTTTGGAATTTGAATCCTTCATTCAAACCTTCACGCGCGAAATCGAGTTCGGTGCCATCGATATACGGCAGACTTTTCGGATCGACAAAGACGCGCACGCCGTGCGACTCAAAAACCTGATCTTCGACAGCCAGTTCATCCGCATATTCCAGCGTATACGCCAGCCCGGAACAACCGTTGGTGCGCACGCCCAGGCGCAGGCCGATGCCTTTGCCGCGGCGCTCCATATAGCGGCTGATGTGTTTCGCCGCTTTTTCAGTCAGTGTAATGGCCATCGTAGTGCCTCCGTGCTCAGGCTGCTGTGGCGATGTTTTGCTCAACGCTGCCGTGCTTGGTCTTGTAATCCTGTACGGCTGCCTTGATCGCATCTTCGGCCAGGATCGAACAGTGGATTTTCACCGGTGGCAGCGCCAGTTCTTCGGCGATTTGCGTGTTCTTGATCGTCATGGCCTGATCCAGTGTCTTGCCCTTGACCCATTCGGTAATCAGCGAAGACGATGCAATCGCCGAACCGCAACCGTAAGTCTTGAACTTGGCATCGGTAATCACGCCATCGGCGCCGACCTTGATCTGCAATTTCATGACGTCGCCGCAGGCCGGCGCACCGACCATGCCGGTACCGACGCTATCGTCGCCTTTTTCGAACGCGCCGACGTTACGTGGATTCTCGTAGTGATCCAAAACTTTTGCTGAGTAAGACATTTGCTGCTCCTTAATAATGTTCTGTCCCGGGCACATCGCCGTGGGATGGCAATTGCTGCTTAGTGCGCAGCCCACTGGATCGTGCTGAGATCGATCCCATCCTTGTACATATCCCACAGCGGCGACAGTTCGCGCAGCTTTGCGACTTTTTCTTTCAGCAGCTTAATGGTGAAATCGATTTCTTCTTCGGTTGTGAAGCGGCCGATGGTGAAACGAATCGAACTGTGCGCCAGCTCGTCGCTGCGGCCCAATGCGCGCAACACGTAAGATGGTTCCAGGCTGGCCGAAGTACAAGCCGATCCAGACGACACGGCGATTTCCTTGATGGCCATCAGCAGCGATTCGCCTTCGACGTAGTTAAAGCTCACGTTCAGGTTGTGCGGTACGCGATGCGACAGGTCGCCGTTGATATAAACCTCTTCCATTTCCATCAAACCCTTGCGCAGACGTTCCTGCAGGCGTTTGATTTCGGCCAGTTCGCTGGCCATTTCCAGACGCGCCAGACGGAAGGATTCGCCCATGCCGACGATTTGATGCGTTGCCAGCGTACCGGAGCGCAGACCGCGCTCATGACCGCCGCCATGGATTTGCGCTTCAATGCGGATACGCGGTTTGCGCCGCACGAACAACGCGCCGATACCTTTCGGACCGTAAGTCTTGTGAGCGCAGAAGCTCATCAGATCGACTTTCCAGTTGGTAAGATCGATTTCGACCTTGCCGGTGGCCTGGGCTGCGTCGCAATGAAAGATAATCCCTTTTTCGCGGCACAATTCGCCGATTTCAGGGATCGGCTGGATAACGCCGATTTCATTGTTGACCAGCATGACCGAGACCAGAATGGTGTCGGGACGGATGGCTTCCTTGAGTTGTTCCAGGGTAATCAGGCCATCGTCCTGCGGTTGCAGATAGGTCGCTTCAAAACCTTCGCGTTCCAGTTCGCGCACGGTATCGAGTACGGCTTTGTGCTCGGTTTTGACCGTAATGATGTGTTTGCCTTTGGTTTGATAGAAGTGCGCAGCGCCCTTGATTGCCAGGTTGTTGCTTTCGGTCGCGCCGGAAGTCCAGATGATTTCGCGCGGATCGGCGCGGACCAGTTTGGCGACTTCTTCGCGTGCTTCTTCCACAGCAGATTCGGCGTCCCAGCCATACATGTGACTGCGCGAAGCGGGGTTGCCGAATTGGGCGCGCAGATACGGAATCATCTTGTCGGCCACACGTGGATCGACTGGTGTAGTCGCCGAGTAATCCATATAAATAGGGAAGTGCGGCGCTTTGAGCGTATCGAGCAACTTCTGTTCGAGCGGTGCATTCATGATATTTGAAACTCCATTCAAGCAGCGTGAGTGCGATGTATGACCACCACGCTTTGTTCACTATTCTTCTGTTCCTGCTGATCGACCAGATCTTGCAGTGAGACAGAATCCAGATATTCAACCATTTTCTCGTTCAGCGTAGACCATAGTTCATGGGTCATGCAGCGGGATCCACCTGGCCGTTCTACGCTATGGCAATTCTCTTTGCCGCCGCATTGTGTGGCATCCAGCGGTTCGTCGACGGCGATAATGATATCGGCCACGGTCACCTCTTCTGCCCGCCGTCCGAGGTTGTAACCGCCACCCGGTCCGCGCACGGATGCCACAATGTTGTGGCGTCGCAACTTTCCAAATAATTGTTCCAAATAGGATAAAGAAATTTCCTGTCGCTCGCTGATGGCGGACAAGGTGACCGGCCCCTTGCCGTGGCGCAAAGCCAGATCGATCATCGCTGTAACAGCAAAACGGCCTTTAGTAGTCAAACGCATGAAATTTCCACTCCCGAAACAAACGTAAGTCTAAATTTCCTAATCTTGGAACGCTGGATGCAAGTATAACAAAGCTTGAGTATTATTGTCAGGTATTAAAGTAGGGTTTTTCAAATGGTTGCAAAC
>DATMOE010000229.1:0-6714 GCA_035568435.1 Herbaspirillum sp.
CGCATCCAGTAACAAACCGTCCAGTTCGGCAAAGCGTTCATTCAGGCGCTTCACTTCATCCGGCTTTTGCTTATACAGATCGACATCGTTCAACTTGGCCGAGACTTCCGCCTGCTCTGCTTCCAGCTTGGCAATCAATAATGGCAATTCATCGAGTTCGCGCTGCTCTTTGTAGCTGAGCTTTTTCTTGGCGGCAACCGGCTGCACCATCGTGGATTTGGCATCCGATTTACTTTCCGACTTGCCTTTGGCGGCCACCGGCTGGCTGCTGGGCCGCTGACGCTCCCAATCCGTATAACCGCCGACGTACTCGCGCCAAAAGCCGTTGCCTTCCGATGCGATGACTTGCGTCACAACATTATCCAGGAAAGTGCGATCGTGACTGACCAGGAATACGGTGCCGGCATAATCTTCCAACAACTCTTCCAGCAATTCCAGCGTGTCGATATCCAGATCATTGGTCGGCTCATCGAGCACCAGAACATTCGCCGGCTTGGCGAACAAACGCGCCAGCAACAAGCGGTTGCGCTCGCCGCCGGAAAGCGATTTAACCGGCGAGCGTGCACGCTCCGGCGCGAATAGAAAGTCGCTGAGATAGGTCATCACATGGCGCTTCTGGCCGTTGATTTCGACCCAGTCGCTACCCGGCGCAATCGTGTCGGCCAGACTGGCGTCTTCATTGAGTTGCGCGCGCATCTGATCGAAATAAGCCACTTGCAGTTTGGTGCCCTGACGCACGGTGCCGCTGTCTGGCGTTTCTTCGCCCAAAATCATTTTTAACAACGTCGTCTTGCCGGCGCCGTTCTGGCCGATCAGGCCGACCTTGTCGCCGCGCAAAATGGTGGCGCTGAAATCGCTGACGATGACTTTGTCGCCATACGTCTTATTGATATTTTCCAGTTCGGCGACGATTTTACCGGAGCGTTCGCCCGCCGATACGTCCAGCTTGACCTGCCCTTGCTGCTCGCGTCGCGCACTGCGCGCCAGACGTAACGCTTCCAGACGCCGCACCCGGCCTTCATCACGCACCCGGCGCGCCTTGACGCCTTTGCGAATCCAGATTTCTTCCTGCGCCAGGAATTTATCGAACTTGGCGTTTTCGACTTCTTCGATTTCCAGTTGCTCCGCTTTACGCGTCTGATAAGCCGTGAAATTACCCGGAAACGAGAGCAATTTCCCGCGATCCAGTTCAATGATGCGTGTGGCAACGTTATCCAGGAAACTGCGATCATGGGTGATAAACAAGACACTGCCCTTATAGTCGCGCAGCAAACCTTCAAGCCACATGATCGAACCGAAATCCAGATGATTGGTCGGTTCATCGAGCAGCAGCACATCCGGCGCACTGACCAGCGCACAGGCCAGCGCCACGCGCTTTTGCATACCGCCGGACAAGGTGCCCATCAACGCATCTTTATTCAGATTCAGACGATCCAGCGTGGTCTCGACTTTATTGCCGAGACTCCAGGCATCGGCCGCATCCAGCTTGAGCTGGATGACGTGCATGCGCTCCATGATCGCATCGTCATCATCGCCGCCGAACTGACCGGTCAAGGTATCGTATTCAGTCAGCAGCGCCTGCATTTCGCCCATGCCGGAGGCGACGGCATCGAACACTGACATCTCCGGTGCAAAATGCGGCTCCTGATCGACATAGGCGATTTTGACCCCCTGCTGCATGACCATCAGGCCATCATCCAGTCTGGACACGCCGGAAATGGTTTTCAGCAGCGACGACTTGCCGGTGCCGTTGCGGCCGATCAGACCGACGCGTTCGCCGGTTTCAAGCGAAAATTCTGCGCGATCCAGCAACGCAACGTGACCAAACGCGAGTTGCGCGTTTGAAATAGAAATGACTGCCATAGGATTAAATGTGGATGACCGGCAGTAAAACTGCCGATACAGCGCCGATACAGGAAATGAAATAAGTCCGCATTGTACCGACAGCAGCGAATTGCTGCCGGGTTGTCCGGCGAACGGACGGTTCTATGTGGTGCCTCCGACACGAATCGAACGTGTGACCTATCCCTTAGGAGGGGATCGCTCTATCCACTGAGCTACGGAGGCATTCCGAAGCGATGCGCCAAGGGCAGACTGCGTGCAGACTGCCGGCGCGCTATTGTAACGGTTGAAGCAATGGATTGAAAGCCGGGCTCAGTCGATGCTTAATTTATAACCGATGCCGCGCACGGTTTTGATATTGTCGGCGGCAGCCCCCAAGGACTTGCGCAAGCGCATGATATGGACGTCAATCGTACGTTCCTCGATAAACGTATGGTCGCCCCAAACCTTATCGAGCAATTGGGCACGGGAAAATATCCGGTCTGGATGCGCAGCAAGAAAACGCAGCAGCTTGAATTCAGACTGATCGAGATCGACCGGCACCGCGTCGACTGTTACTTCAAACCGTTCGGTATCGATACGGATCGCGCCATGGACCAATACCTTTTGCCCCAACTGGGGGGCCTTGCGACGTAACAGCGCCTGAATCCGGGCGATCAATTCTTTCGGTGAAAACGGCTTGGTCACGTAGTCGTCGGCGCCATAATCGAGCCCCTTGACCTTGTCTTCTTCCATGCCGCGCGCAGTCAACATGATAATCGGCAAGGCCGAGGTCCGGCTATCGTTGCGCAATTGGCTCAGCAACGTCAGGCCCGACGAATCCGGCAACATCCAGTCCAGCAAAACGGCGTCCGGCAACGCCTTGGCAATCAGCGCCGCGGCCTGCTTTGCATCGCACGCGAGCACTACCGAATAATTGGCGTCCTGCAGCATGAAGCGCAGCAATTCGGAAATACTGGGCTCGTCCTCCACAATCAGAATGGTTGTTTGATCTTTTGACATAGGTGCAACTGCAACCGGTTGTATTAAAGGAGAACTATTATTAAGCAGCTCAGGCAGCCAGCACCTTGTCTGCAATGCGCTGCGCCATGTTTTGCGCATCCTTGCCGTCCGATGCTTCCACCATGACGCGCAGCAACGGCTCGGTTCCAGACGGCCGGATCAACACCCGCCCACTATCGCCCAACAATTGTTCGACCGACACTTTCTCGGCCTGGAGCGCCGGATTGTTTTGCCAATCGAAGCCCAGCGGAATTTTAACGTTGATCAGTACCTGCGGATACATGCGGATATCGGCCGTGTATTGCGCCAGCGACTGTCCGCTACGCTTCAGGCTGCACAGAATCTGCAGCGCCGAGATGATACCGTCGCCGGTAGTATGGCGATCCAGACATAAAAGATGCCCGGAGCTTTCGCCGCCGAGCAACCAGTTATGCTGTTGCAACTGTTCCAAAATATAACGATCGCCGACCCTGGCGCGGATGAAAGGGATGCCCATTTTTTTAAAGGCCACTTCCAGCGCCATATTGGTCATCAGCGTGCCGACGACACCGGGCACCGGCGCCAGCGCCAGGCGATCCTTGACCATCACATACAGTAATTCGTCGCCGTTGTAGATACGCCCGGCTGCATCGACCATGACCAGACGGTCGGCATCGCCATCCAGCGCGATCCCTATATCGGCTTTATGGGCGCGTACTGCCGCTACCAGTGCTTCGGGTGCGGTTGCGCCAAAGCCCTTATTGATATTCAGGCCGTCCGGCTGATTGCCGATCGCAATGACTTCGGCGCCCAGTTCATGAAATACATGCGGCGCGATGTGATAGGCCGCGCCATGCGCGCAATCGATCACAATCGTCATGCCATGCAAATCGAGCGCATTCGGAAAGGTGCTTTTACAGAATTCGATATAGCGTCCGGCCGCGTCGTCCAGCCGTTTGGCCTTGCCGAGTTTGACGGAAGCCACACAATCCATCGGCAACGTGAGCGCCGCTTCAATCTCCGCCTCGACTGCATCCGGCAGTTTATTGCCATGCGCCGAGAAGAACTTGATGCCGTTATCTTCAAACGGATTGTGCGATGCCGAGATCACAACGCCGGCAGATAAACGCAAGGCGCGCGTCAGATAAGCGACCGCCGGCGTTGGCACCGGCCCGGCCAGCAATACATCGACGCCGGCCGCAGCAAAACCGGCTTCCAGCGCCGCTTCCAGCATATAGCCTGAAATCCGTGTGTCTTTACCGATCAGCACCGTTGGCCTGACGCCCGGCAGCGGCGATTTAGCCAATACCTTGCCTGCGGCCCAACCCAAGCGCATTACAAAATCCGGGGTAATCGGGGCCGTTCCTACGCACCCGCGGATGCCATCCGTTCCAAAATATTTAGCCATCTATCTTTTCTTATAGAGCGTACTTGCAGAATGCAAATTATCGATTATTTTGATATAAATTATTTAACTATTTTCTGGACCGGTCGCTGCTTGCCACACCGTTAACGCATCCATCGTCTCCGCCACGTCATGTACACGCACCAGCGCAGCACCGAGCGACGCTGCGGCGATGGCCGCGCCCAGGCTACCGGCCAGCCGTTGCTCCACTACCTTGCCGGTCAAGCCGCCGATCATCGATTTGCGCGATATCCCGGCCAGCAACGGTAAATCCAGCGCCTCGGCAATCTGTCGTAAATCGCGCAACAAGCGCACATTATGCGCTTGTGTTTTACCGAATCCGAAACCGGGATCGATGCATAGGCGCGCGCGTGCAATGCCGGCAGCGATCGCCGCGTCCACCCGCTGCTGCAAAAATTGCGTCACTTCACGGCTTACATCGCCATAGTCGGGCGCCTGCTGCATCGTCTGGGGATTGCCTTGCATGTGCATGATACATAAAGCGCTGGTGTGGTCAGCTAGCAACGCTAGCGCCCCCGGCGCCTGAAATGCATTGATGTCGTTGATCATATCGGCGCCAGCCTCAATGACTTCGCGCATGACCTCTGGCCTATTGGTATCGACCGAAATCGGCTTGCCGCAGTCGCGCAATGCATACACGACCGGCATCAAACGGCGTAATTCTTCCTGTACCGATATGGGCGTGCCGCCGGGACGAGTCGATTCAGCGCCGATATCGATCAAATCGACACCATCCACGATCATTTGTTCGGCGTGCGACAACGCTGCTTCGAGATGATAAAAATGGCCGCCATCGGAAAACGAGTCGGGCGTTACATTCAAGATGCCCATGATCAACGGGCGTTCACCGGAAGCCGGCAACGGCAATCGATAGCGGCCGCATTCTAGGAATTTTTTAGACATGAAGCTTGAAAATGAAGGTTCTTCAGGCTTGGACGGCCACAGAAAACCCTGAACCAAAAATAAAAAGGGCGAGGATTACTCCTCACCCTTGCATGCACTTTACCCCAACAAAACCTTGAAATCAGGCCGTCGCGGTAGCGGTCGGCGAAACATCTTCCGGCTTATTGTCGCTGCCCGCTTTCTTGACAGGAAGCCCTGCCTTCGGCGGACGCGGATCATTGCCTTCCATAATGTCGTTGATCTGATCGGCGTCAATGGTTTCCCATTCGAGCAGCGTCTTGGCCATGACATCGACTTTGTCCCGGTTTTCTTCCAGCAGCTTGCGCGACAACGCATATTGCGCATCGAGAATGCTGCGGATTTCAGCGTCGACTTTTTGTTGTGTCGCTTCGGAGACGGTCTTGGCCGACATACGGCCGAAATAGGCATCCTGCTCGGTATCTTCGTAGACCATCGTGCCCAGACTTTCCGACATACCGTAACGCGTCACCATCGCCCGCGCCAGCTTGGTGGCCCGTTCAAAGTCGTTAGATGCGCCGGTCGACATCTGATGCATGAAAATTTCTTCCGAAATACGGCCACCGAACAGAATGGCGATTTCTTCCAGCATCTTGTCTTTGTACATATTGACGCGATCATGCTCCGGCAACTGCCAGGTCAGACCCAATGCGAAACCGCGCGGCATGATCGTGACCTTATGCACCGGATCGGCCTTCGGCAATAACTTTGCGACCACCGCATGGCCGGACTCGTGATAAGCCGTATTGCGGCGCTCTTCTTCGCGCATCACGGCGGACTTGCGTTCCGGGCCCATGACGATTTTGTCCTTGGCATCTTCAAAATCGGACATTTCTACCAATCGCTTGCTACGGCGGGCAGCGAATAATGCGGCTTCATTGACCAGATTAGCCAGATCCGCACCGGAGAAACCAGGGGTGCCGCGTGCCAGAATGTCGGCTTTGACATCGGTGGCGATAGGCACCTTGCGCATGTGCACATACAAAATTTGCTCACGCCCGCGAATATCGGGCAAGCCGACCATCACCTGACGGTCGAAACGGCCCGGACGCAACAGCGCCTTATCGAGCACGTCGGAACGGTTGGTCGCTGCAATCACAATCACGCCCGAATTGACTTCAAAGCCGTCCATTTCGACCAGCATTTGATTCAATGTCTGTTCACGCTCATCGTTACCGCCGCCCATGCCGGCGCCGCGATGACGGCCGACAGCATCGATTTCATCGATAAAGATAATGCAGGGCGCATGTTTTTTAGCATTTTCGAACATATCGCGCACACGGGATGCACCGACACCGACAAACATTTCAACGAAATCGGAACCGGAAATCGTGAAGAACGGCACCTTGGCTTCGCCGGCGATGGCGCGCGCCAGCAAGGTTTTACCGGTCCCCGGAGGGCCAACCATCAATACGCCGTGAGGAATCCGTCCGCCCAGCTTTTGGAATTTGGTAGGATCGCGCAGGAATTCGACGATCTCATGCACTTCTTCCTTCGCTTCGTCGCAACCGGCCACATCGGCAAAGGTAATCGAATTGGCGTTT
>DATMOE010000230.1:0-7371 GCA_035568435.1 Herbaspirillum sp.
CTGGTGGTGGGAAATTGCTTGATGCGCATGACCGATCCGCGTCGCTTCGGCGCAGTACTTTGGCACGATGCGGCCGACGGGCATGTGGAAGAACATCTTCTGCTGCGTGGCCTCGGTCTGGAGCCGCTGGAACCGGCGTTCAACGCGGCTTTGCTGCACAAGCTCACGCGCAACCGCCGCGCAGCGATCAAGCAGGTGTTGCTGGCCGGCGATATTGTGGTGGGCGTCGGTAATATTTATGCCTCCGAAAGCTTGTTCAAGGCTGGTATCAATCCCAAAACGCAGGCGCATAGAATCAGTCTGGCGCGCTATCAAAAGCTGGTGCTTGCCATCCGCGAGACACTGGCTGCTGCGATCGAGCAGGGCGGCAGCAGTTTGCGCGACTTTATTGGAGTCAACGGGCAGTCAGGCTATTTTCAGCAGAGTTATTTCGTTTATAACCGGACGGGTGAAGCCTGCCGGATTTGCCGCACGCCGATACGTCAGATCAAGCAAGGCCAGCGTTCGACCTTTTATTGTGTGAGTTGTCAGCGATGAAGCGCCTTGCGGAAATGCCTGAAAAAGCGGTGCCGGCCGCTCCCTCCCGGCCATCAAAAAATCCTATTGAAGAATTCGCCGACGCGTCTTTTTCCGCCGCAGTCATTGCCTGGCAAAAACAACACGGACGGCATGCGCTGCCGTGGCAGAACACACGCGATGCGTATCGCATCTGGCTGTCGGAAATTATGTTGCAACAGACGCAAGTCAGCGCAGTCATTCCCTATTATCAACGCTTCCTGTCGCGTTTCCCGGACGTGGCTGCGCTGGCGTCGGCGGCCTCGGAAGAGGTCATGGCGTTGTGGAGCGGGCTGGGGTATTACTCGCGTGCGCGCAATCTGCATCGTTGCGCGCAACGCGTGGCGGCGCAATACGGCGGTGTATTTCCCGACGATCCAGAGCTGCTGGCCGATTTGCCCGGCATCGGACGTTCGACGGCGGCGGCGATTGCGGCATTCGCCTATGGCAAGCGCGCCGCTATTCTGGACGGTAATGTCAAGCGGGTGTTTGCGCGTACTTTCGGCGTTGAGGGCTTTCCGGGCGCCAAGCCGATCGAAGATCAATTGTGGCGTCGCGCAGTGCATCTGTTGCCATTGCAGAATATGGAATCTTATACGCAGGGCTTGATGGATCTGGGTGCGACGCTTTGCACGCGCAGCAAACCGGCATGCGAGCGTTGTCCGTTGGCGGCGCGCTGTGTCGCCTATGCCACCGGCCGCGTCGATGAACTGCCGGTACGCAAGCCCAAGAAAGCCGTTCCAGAACGCAGCACGGCGATGCTGGTGGTGGCCGATAACGATAGGATTTTGTTGCAGCAGCGGCCCGATAGCGGGATTTGGGGTGGTCTGTTGTCGCTTCCAGAATGTGTTTTAGGGGCGGAGGCCGATAACGATTCGGAAGAGGATTTTAAGCGGCGCGATGCCGAAATAGCCAGAGTAGTAGCGCCGTTCGGCGTGATGCAAAGTTGTGCGCCACTGCAGGCGTTTTCGCATGGATTCACGCATTTCAAATTGCAGGTTGCGCCGTATCAGGTGGTGCTTGAGAAATCTGTGCCGAACATCGGTGAGCACGATTATGTGTGGTATCCGATCCATCGACTGGCCGATGCGCCGTTGCCGGCGCCGGTGAAAAAATTGCTGCTGGCGATTTTCTTGCGTGCGGATTTGTTTTCAGTTTGATGGGTTATTTTGATGCATCATTTTGATGGGATGGGAATACGGCGCGCCGGCTGCAGCGTCAAATCGCTTAACTCGCGATGGCGCAGCACGACTGTTTCGGTGGCGGTGAAATGCGCGGCCAGATGTTCCGTCAGATAAACCGAGCGGTGCTGGCCGCCGGTGCAGCCGATCGCGACCGTCAGATAACTGCGATTATCGCGCTTGAACGCGGGCAGCCATTTTTCTACAAAATGCTGGATATCGTGCAATAGATCGGTCACTTCAGGCAGCGCGGCCAGAAAATCGATGACCGGCTGATCGCGGCCGGTCAACGGACGCAGCGCCAGATCGTAATGCGGATTCGGCAGCATGCGCACATCGAACACCAGATCGGCATCCAGCGGCACGCCGAATTTGAACGCAAACGATTCGAATAATAATGTCAGCGGTGCGCGCTCGACGGCGATCAGTTCATTGATCCAGGTGCGCAGTGTGTTGGCGCGCAGATCGGAGGTATCGATCAATTGCGCTATTGCTTCGATGGAGCCCATCAGCTCGCGTTCGGTGAGGATGCATTCGACCAGCGTTAGACGGTCGGTCGGGTTTTGATGCGGCAGCAGGCGATGCGATAAGGGATGGCTGCGGCGGGTTTCGGAGAAGCGATTGACCAGCGATTCGGTCTTTGCGGTCAGGAAAAGAACCTTGACGTCGTGGCCTTGGTCTTTCAGGAGCTGAATATCGCGCGGCAATTCATTGAGCGAAGCGGCGCTGCGCGCATCGACGGCAACGGCCAGCTTGTCGTCACCTTCCCGCGTGCGGATGGCGACCAGATCGCGTAGCAGTGCAGGAGGCAGATTGTCGACGCAAAAATAACCGGCGTCTTCCACGGCACGTAGAGCGACCGATTTACCTGAACCCGAAATGCCGGTGATGAGAATAATTCGCATGGTTGAAATAATACAGCATGCAGGCAGCTTATTCTTCGTCCATTGCCTTGCGTTGCCGGGCAATGAATTCCTGCAAGGTATCGATCCCGCGCAACTGCAGAATCGTATTGCGCACGGCGGCTTCCAGCAGCACCGCGATGTTGCGGCCGGCAGCCACTGGAATGACTACTTTGCGTATCGGCAGACCCAGCACATCTTCAAATTGCGCATCGATGGGCAGGCGCTCGTAATTCTCTTCCAGGGTACTGCGCCGGACCAGATGGACGATCAGTTTCAGGCGCATTTTGCGGCGCACTGCCGTTTCGCCGAAGATGGCTTTGATGTCGAGCAGGCCGAGGCCGCGCACTTCAAGCAGATTTTGCAGCAGCGGCGGGCAGCGGCCTTCAATCATATTGGGGGCGATACGCGCAAATTCGACGGCATCGTCGGCAACCAGGCCGTGGCTGCGCGAGATCAATTCCAGGCCGAGTTCGCTTTTGCCCAGGCCGGATTCGCCGGTGATTAATACACCGACGCCGAGCACGTCCATGAATACGCCGTGCATCGATATTTGCTGCGCCAGCTTTTTCGATAAATACACGCGTAGATAATCGATGACTTGCGCGGCCGGCAACGGCGTTGAGAACAGCGGAATATTTTTTTCATCGCAGATCGCCAGGATGTCCGGCGGCGTCGCCAGCCCCTGGGCGATGATGAAGGCAGGCGGTTCGCCGGCGACCAGTTCGGCGGTTTGATGGGCGCGCGCTGCCGGCGACAGCCGCTTGTAATATTCGGTTTCCTGATGGCCGTAGACTTGAATCCGGCCGGGGTGAATCAGGTTTAAATGGCCGATCTGATCGGCTGCCGAAACGGCATCGCCCGATATCAGCCGCTCGCTGCCGGAAAAGCCGGCAAACCAGCCGAGTTGCAGCGATTCACGATTTTCGTCGTACAGTTGCTGGATCGAGAGCGCGGTATATGAGGGCATTAATACTTTCGAAAGCCGTTTCAGGCGGTCTTTTCCAGCGTGGGCAACCAATTGATGATGCGGGTATGGACCGTTACCGCATCTGGATCGCTGGCCAGCGTGTCGCGCATGCCGCTGTCGGAAAACAGCTCTGCAATCTCGGATAGGATTTCGAGATGCTGCTGTGTCACGTTGTCGGGAATTAACAGAAAAATCAGAAGTTTGACCGGTTCGCCGTCGGGCGACTCGAACGGAATCGGTTCAGCCAGGCGCATAAAGGCGGCGATCGGCGCTTTCAGTCCCTTGATGCGGCCATGCGGCACGGCAACACCGTGTCCCAGCCCAGTCGAACCTAGCCGTTCCCGTGCAAATAGATTGTCGGAAACGGTGGATCTGGCGATGCCGCAATTGTTTTCAAACATTAAGCCGGCTTGTTCGAAAGTACGTTTTTTACTGGAGACTTCCAGATCAACGACTACGTTTTCGAGCGCTAGAATTTTTGCAAGATTTGTCATGAGGCCGGGCGTGGTACAGAAGTGAACTTTGCGGATTATAGGCTTGTTTTCGGCTTCTGTAACCTTGCTCCGTGTGGCAGATAGGCGTGTTTATTTGCGCAGCTGGAATGCGCGATATTTATTGCTCAGTGGAAAAATATGGCGGAAAAATCAGCGGAATTCGACGCGTAGAAACATGTATAAGACATCGCCGTTGCCTTTGTTCTGCGACAGCCGCGGTACATAGGACATCATCAGTTTTGTGCTTCGCGTGCCGATCGATGCGAGCGGCAACGCAATCGGAAACGGTGCGCCGCTGAAATAATCCTGTCGGCTCATCAGCATCGCCGTGTAACCGACGCCGGCTTCCAGGCCGGTATTGGCGATCGGATAGATCCATTCGTAGGCATAGCCGCTCATTAATTGCAGTTTTTTGTGCGAATCGCTGATGGCCATGAAATACAGCGATTCGTCATTGCCGGAAGCATTGCGGTAGGTGCGGCCATAACCGCCGCCCCACGATTTTTCGTTCAATTGATCGAGTTTTTCACGCGAGTATGTGTTGCGCCCATGATGCGCCCAGCCGGACAGGTAAATAGAATCGTCGCCATCGTTGGCGATGGTGCTGATGCGGTCTTTGACTGCTTGCCAGGGGCCATCGTCGTTGCCGGCTGCAGCGGCCGGAAAGGTTTGCAGCAGGATGGCGCCGGTAAACGCGACGGAAAGAAGGTGTTTGGTAACTTGCATAATGACTAAATAATTTACTGAGATGTTTTAAACCTCTAAAATTTTATTTCGACCACTGGCAATGAGACCGCCAAAACGACTATTTGTTACATGTCCTCATGGAAAAAAATGGCACTCCCCATTCGGGGCTGTTCGAATGAGTGTTTAAAATTATTGTTTATATTGAATAATGCGGGAGGGGCTTTGGGCGTGTTGACGCGCCTAAATTAAATGTCAACGCGCCTTAATACGGGGAATATCGATTATTGCCTGGCGTGACGCAGATTGGATGGCGGTTTGCCGGTCGAAAAATTGCTGCGCCACGGATTGATGTCGAGTCCGCCGCGGCGCGTATAGCGCGCGTAGACTGCCAGTTTGATGGGTTTGCATTGGCGCAATATGTCGATGAAGATGCGTTCAACGCACTGCTCATGGAATTCATTATGTTCGCGCAGGCCGATCAGATACTTCAGCAAACCTTCTTGATTGATCTGCGCACCGACATACTGAATCTGCACGCTGCCCCAGTCCGGTTGCCCGGTCACCAGGCAATTCGATTTGAGCAAATGCGACACCAGCGTTTCCTCGACCGTTGCTGTATCCGGTTCGGTAAACAGCAGCGCAGGATTGGGCTGATAGCTATCGACTTCGATGTCCAGGCGGTCGAGCAGCAAGCCTTCCATCTGGCCCAGCTTGAGCGTGGCGAATTCGTGTGCCGGGATCAGTGTGATCTGCACCGGCGCGCCGAAGCCGGCCGACAAATCGGCGCGCAATAGATGTAGCAATGCGTCGCTGCCGGCCAGCTTGGTTTGATTGAACGAATTCAGATAAAGCTTGAACGATTTCGATTCGATGATATTGGGCGAGTCTGCCGGTGCAATGATGGTTGCAATCGCCACCTCGGGTTTGCCGCGCATATTGAGCCACGATACTTCGTACGCGTTCCAGATATCCACGCCGAAAAACGGCAGCGCGCCGCTCAAGCCCAGTTCGTCGCGCTTGCCCTGACGGGCGATCGGAAACAGCAGCGACGGGTTGTACTGCGTGCAATAGGCGCTGGGTTTGCCCAGCGGCGAGTCGGCGGCGGAATTAGTCATGCTTACTTGTTTCAACCTTATTTCAACCCAGGAATAATTTATACAAGGGATTTTTGCTTTCGTCCCAAAAGCGATATCCCAGATTGGCGAGGAACGCGCGGAACGCTTTCATTTCACCTTTCGGCACTTGCAGGCCGACCAGAATGCGGCCGACATCGCCGCCCTGGCCGCGGTAGTGGAACAGACTGATATTCCAGTCTGGACCCATGCTGTTCAAAAAGCGCATCAGCGCACCGGGACGCTCGGGGAATTCAAAGCGATACAACAATTCATTGCCGGCCAGCGTGCTCTTGCCGCCGACCAGATGGCGAATGTGTACTTTGGCCAGTTCGTCGTGGGTCAGATCCAGTGTGCGATAACCGTGCTTTTCAAAATTCTTGGCGATCTTGCCGGATTCGTCGTCGCCGCTGCTTTGGATGCCGACAAAGATGTGGGCCTCCTCCTGATCGCTGATGCGGTAGTTGAATTCGGTCACGTTGCGCGACCCGACCAGTTCGCAGAAGCGCCTGAAGCTGCCGCGTTGTTCTGGAATGGTGACGGCAAATACCGACTCGCGCGTGGTGCCGATATCGGCCATTTCCGCCACGAAGCGCAAACGGTCGAAGTTCATGTTGGCGCCGCTGGCAATCGTGACCAGGGTTTGGTTCTTGATCGGTTTCTTGCTCAGGCGCGCGCGTTCCACGTAAGCCTTGGCGCCGGCGATGGCGAGCGCGCCGGACGGTTCCAGAATGCTGCGGGTATCCTGAAAGACATCTTTGATCGCGGTGCAGACTGCATTGGTATCGACCAGAATGATGTCATCGACGTATTTCTGGGCCAGACGGAAGGTTTCTTCGCCGGCCAGTTTGACGGCGGTGCCGTCGGCAAATAAACCGACGTCGGACAGGGTAACGCGGCGGCCTGCCTTCAGGCTGCGCGTCATGGCGTCGGAATCGATGGTTTGCACACCGATGATTTTGATATCAGGGCGCACCGCCTTGACATAGGCCGCGACGCCGGCGATCAGGCCGCCGCCGCCGATGGCGACGAAAATCGCGTGGATAGGGTCGGCATGCTGGCGCAGGATTTCCATGCCGATGGTGCCCTGGCCGGCGATCACATACGGATCGTCGAAAGGGTGCACAAAGGTCAGTTTCTGCTTCTTTTCCAGGGTCAGCGCATGGTTGTACGCATCGGTGTACGAATCGCCGTGCAGCACGACTTCGCCGCCGCGCGCTTTGACCGCTTCGATTTTGACGTCCGGCGTGGTGGTCGGCATGACGATCACTGCGCGGCAGCCGAGTTCGGCCGCCGATAATGCGACGCCCTGTGCGTGATTGCCTGCGGAGGCGCAAATGACGCCGCGCTTCAATTGGGCCGGCGTCAGATGCGCCATTTTGTTATATGCGCCGCGCAGCTTGAAGCTGCGCACGCTCTGCATGTCTTCGCGCTTGAAGTAAATCCGGTTTTCCATCCGTTGCGAGAGAT
>DATMOE010000231.1:0-5527 GCA_035568435.1 Herbaspirillum sp.
ATAGAGGCATCTTCACAGAAACGCTTAATCTGCTGCATCCGTCTTAATCTGATTGTGCTGTGGGACTTGTCCTACAAGGAAATCTGATAACTGAAATGCCTTGCCTTAAATCATCCGCCGCGCAGTCGATGCAATGGCAGCGGTCCGGGAGCGGATTTTGGCGGGGTGGCTGTCGTGGCCGAGATGGCGGTCGATACTGCTGTGCTCCGGTTGAAAATTGGATTTGAGTTGCTCAAGCAATACCAACGCGCCGCCATGACTTTGGCCGTTCGGAAGATGGATATCGGCCTTCAGCATACGGAGGTCGGGCCAGGTATGAATGGCGATATGCGAACCCTTGAGCAGGATGGTGCCGGCGACGCCATCCGGTTCAAATTGAAAAAAAGCATTGCCCATCACATTTAAATGAAATTCGCTGCAAATGCGCAGGCAAAGCCCCTTCAGCGTATCGGCATTGCGCAAGCCTTCGGCAGCCTGACGGCAATCTTGCCATACGGCCCGCAATTGCAAAACGGGCTCGCGAAAACGCAGCCGGCGCGGGTGCGGCGATGGTAGTGTGGCAGGGAATGTTTCTGTTGCGATTGCCGTTGCGGCGGTGGTTATGATTTTCATACGGTCTCATTTTCTCGTTGCTTATTTTTATGGTCTTATTTGTTAATAGATAGGCTTACCAATAGACGTGTTCGCCACGACTATCTTTCCATTTCTGTTCGACGCGCTGGGCATCGAGGTCCGAGCGTGGTTGAACGCTCATCAGAATGCCGCCTTTTTTGATGCCGGATTCATAATGTTTGACGCGTTCTTCAGGGATGCCCCAGCCGACCAGTGCACCGATGATGCCGCCGGTGGCGCCGCCAGCGCCGGCGCCGGCCAAAGCGGCTGCAATGGGGCCGGCGATGACCAAGCCCACGCCCGGTAGCACCAATGTTGTGCCGACGGCGGCAAGCGCACCGGCGATTGCGCCTAAGGCGCCGCCGATCGCACCGCCGATGCCGGCGCCTTCAGCGGCTTTGCTGCCTAATTCGGTTTCGGTTGTGTTGTCGCCGGAAAAATAGCGTTTGCGCGTATTGTCGGACATCACCAGATTGACGTCAGCGTGCTTGTAACCGAGTTCAGTGACCGCTTGATAAGCGCGTTCTGCGCTGTCGCGATCGAGAAACAGGCCGGTAACCAATCGTGTTTCGTTGGGCTTACTTTTTTTAAGTGAAGAATCGATCATGACGCGTCCTTTATATTGGTCTGCAGCATGAGTGCAGTCCGCGAAACGACACGATCCGGCAGGTCGCAAGCGACTTGCCGGATCGTGCTAGCGGATTAGATGAGCGTTGGTGTCCTTAGCATCCCGGCTGGCAATTAATACTTGTTAGCCTTGTGTGCATCTTTGACGGCTTGTTTGACATTGCCGTAGTTCTTTTGCACATTGCCTTCAGCTTGTTTTGCTGCGCCTTTGATTTGCTGATTTGTGTTGCCAGTTACTGCGCCGGCCTTTTTTTGAACGCTACCAACGGCTTCTTTCACTGCGCCTTTGACTTGATCTTTGTTCATCTGTCTTCTCCTTAAGTTGATAAATGATCACGATTGCTTGAATCAACGCGATGCGCTATGAAAGGCAACGATGGGCTAGGTAAAGGCCATCAGGAAATAATGTTCGTCATGAAATAGCCGTACTTGTGCATAAAAAATATATTGCAAATAAGACAATTGCCATAATCGACATTAATGACAATTTGAGGGTGGCGCTCATAGGACGTTTTCAAGCGGCTTGTTCGAGCTTGCTATCTTAAGCGGAGGCTAGCCGCCTAAATATAGGACGGCTCCGCTTTCCGTTGTAGGAGAAATAGGAGGCTTACTGGGGCCTGTGGGGTGGCCGCCTGCGCCGTCGGCCAGTCCATACGCTTGCAGTGGCTAATTAGAGTCCGGTAGGCGGCGCCAGCGGGATTTCGATGGCGATGACGGTGCCTTTACCGCCATTGTTGCGGATGTCGACCTTGCCGCCGAAGAAGGTGGCGCGTTCGCGCAGGCCGCGCAAGCCGTAAGTGGTGGTATTGCTGCGCCTTGCATCGCTGATGCCGATGCCGTCGTCGCGCACCGTCAAGGACAGCCGGTCTTCATCGAGGTCGAGGATGACATCGATTCTGCTGGCCTGGGCATGCTTGGTCACATTGTTCAAAATCTCTTGCAGCATGCGATAAATCGCGATTTCCATTTGATGGCCGATGGCGACATCTTCATCCGGCATGCTGGCTTTGCAAATCAGGCCGGAGCGCTGGCTGAGTTCGTCGAGCTGCTCGACGATGGCCGCTTTCAGACCGAACAAATCCAGCATGTTCGGACGCAATTCGGTTTGAATCCGGCGCGTGGTCGCCACCAGCACGTTGAGCAGCGTCTGTATGCGGCCTTTACGATCACGCCATTTATCTTCGTTCGGGAATAGCTTGTAGACCGTTTCCAGATGCATGCTCAGGGCGGTCAGCGAGGCCCCCATGTTGTCATGCAATTCCCTGGCGATGGCCTGCTTTTCTTCTTCGCGCACGGTTTCCAGATGGTTGGTCAGTTCGCGCAGCAGCGTGGTGCGTTCGATCACGGTTTTTTCCAGTTGCGATTCACGTTCGCGCAGCGAATCTTCCGCCAGTTTGCGCGCGGTGATGTCGGTACTGATGCCGACCACGCCGAGCACTTTGCCGCGCTTGTCCAGCCAGGGCGCTTTGGTGGTTTGATAGGTGACCACACCGGTCGGCAGATGGAGCGTCTGTTCCAGTGTCTCGGAGACTTTGGTGCTCATGATGTGCTGGTCTTCACGGTCGATTTTCTCGGCCTCGTCCGCATCTGGATAAAGGTCGCGGCTGTTGCGATAGATCGCTTTATCCCAGGTTTTATCGAATTGTTTCAGCGTGGCCGGATTGGCGAAAATCAGACGGCCTTGATTGTCTTTGACGAAGATCGGATCGTGCGTATTGTCGCTCACGGCAATCAGCAGCGCGGTGGTTTCCGCCAGCGCTGCTGCGTTGTGTATCCGTGCCCCGTATTCCTGATCTACGCGCGCGGCGGTGCGCCAGAAAATCAGCAGAATGAGGGTGCAATTAATCAATGTCAGCAGCGCCGCTACGGCACTGTAATGGTAATAAGAATGGCGCGCGCCCCAATCCACCAGCCAGTTGACCAGCACCAGCAGCGCGAGCATCTGCGGCAGCGAACGGCGCAGCATCTGGCCACCCGGGGCACTGCGCACGATGATCGACATCAAATGATGCGAAGGGCGCGCCATTAGACAGCCAACGCCGAAAAAAATGAAGGTGACGGCGGTGGGTAGCGGTACGTTGTTATTTTGCAATAAATGCATCATCGAATCGAGCTGATAGGCGTAGCCCAATAGGGCAATCAGATTCATGACAATGATGAGGCCGGCCAGATATTCGGCCGGATAGCGATCGGTCTTGATGCGCAAATCGTGCAGGGCGAGGGTGGCGGCGGCGAGAATAAAAGCGATAGAGCAGGCCGGATGGGCAGAACTGATCAGTATGTCGAAGGGAGGAAAGGGGTTGCTGCCCAATGGCAGCCACAGGCTGGCGCCGCTCAGCAGCAGTAACAGGGCAGCGCAGATCCGCACGCCGATGCGTTGCAGTTTGCCGGTTTCCAGGCACTGCAGATAGAGTGCCAGTCCGGCCAGCATGAAACAGGCGGCGGTACCGCCACCCATATCGCTCAATCGGGATAAGGCAGTCTGATAGACGCCGTTAAGATTGCTGGCCGTAAAGACAAAACCACCGATCAGCAGGACGATGATCGCCAGCGCGCGGGCCACCGAAATAATCCAGAATGTATGGGTATGGGTTTGGCGCACGGAAAGAATGTCGACGGAATGTTGTACTGCAGGCAATACTTTTGCGACCGTGTCGCTATGGCTATCGTATTGTGAATCCATGCCCATTTAAACGCCCCGCCCCGTTTTGCTGAACGTTTACTTTAACGCAGATCGCATCGGGACCATCATTGTCTTACGCTTGCGCCCAGGTGTTCCAGAAATTGGCGCAATTGCAGAAACTCGGATGATTTATCGAAGAAATATTCCACGCCGAGTTTGGCGCCGACCTGGCGGTAGGCGTTGCTGACGTTGTTGCTGAAGATTATTTTTAATGCGTTGGCTTGCATGCTGGCGCGGGCCAGCGATTGCAGCAGGCTCATGCCGTTGCCTTGTTTCAGTTGAATATCGAGAATCAGTACATCGTAGGTGTCCTGGTTCAGGCGGCTTAAGGCGTCATTTTCGGTTTCGGAAAAGCCGGCGTAGTCGATGCCGGGAATCTCTTGCAGATTTTCGATCAATAAGTCGCGTACATCCGGGGAGTCTTCTACCAGGAAAATTCGAATCGCAGGCCGATTCGGTACGGCGGAATTAATAAAGGTCATCGTGAGTTGGGTAAGCACAGCACTATCGATCAGTCGATCAAATTATTTTTGATTGCATAATAAATAATGTCGGCGTTATTCGCCATATTCATTTTTTGCAGAACGCGTGAGCGATAGGTGCTGACAGTTTTCACACTGAGACAGAGTTCATCGGCGATTTTGGTGACGCCTTCGCCTTGTCCCAGCTTGTAAAAGATTTCGTATTCACGCTCGGAAAGTGTTTCATGCAAGGGCTTTTGCGTGTCCGTGTCGCGATCGGTGGTCAGCAATTCCGCTACGCCGTAGCTGATGTATTTATGGCCGCGCAAAATGGTATTGATGGCGTTGACCAACTCGGTGGCGAGCGCTTCCTTCTGGACGTAACCGCTGGCGCCGCTACGCAATACTTGCACGGCGTAACGGTTTTCAGGATGCATGCTGAGCATCAGGACGGGTAATTTCGGTTTTTCACGTTTGATTTGTTTCAGAACTTCAACGCCGCTTTTGTCGGGCATTGCAATGTCGAGCAGGACGATATCCCACTCCTGGTTGCGCACCATGCGGATGGCTTCTTCTGCAGAACTGGCTTCACCGCCGATTTCCATATTGGGAATATCGGAAATAAAGTGATGCACACCGGCTCTGACTACTGCGTGATCGTCCACTACTAGAATTTTTATCATATCTTTAATGAATCGCGAAGGTTTGCACCACCGGCCTTAGGGATGTTGAAGGCATTCCGCCGGATATCACAGATTTCAGGCGAAGTGGCCGGTCTGCAGCCCTAAATATTTTAGTAAAAGAAGCGATTTAATTCCATGCCAAGGCTTTTGACTATACATGAATTGTCATCAGATCTTACTTTGGTATTTTTCCTCCATAAAATGCATCCGGGCAAATCGGAAATTGGCCCGGATGCATGCCATCGTTGTTATTTCAGGAGTAAATCGTTTTTCACTGCTTTCACGCCTTCGACGCCCCTGGCCACGACGCCGGCACGATCGATTGCTTCCTTGCTGTTGACGAAACCGCTCAATTGTACGGTGCCTTTGAAGGTTACAACCTTAATTTCGGTGGCCTTCAGATTAGGCTCCTTGACGATGGCGGCTTTCACCTTGGTGGTGAGATAAGCGTCGTCGATATA
>DATMOE010000232.1:0-3073 GCA_035568435.1 Herbaspirillum sp.
CGATCGGCCCCGGCCCACTCCGAGGTGATCGCGCCGAGCACGGCCAGCGGCGCGGCAACCTTGAGCCCCGCGAAAATATAAGGCAGCGCGTTCGGCATGCGCAGATACCAGAACACCTGCCAGCGCGACGCACTGAGCACATGCAGCAGTTCCCGTTGCCGCTCGTCGATGCTGGCCAGGCCCTGCATCGCCCCCACCAGTAAGGGAAATTGCGTCGACAAGGCGGCGATGACGATTTGCGTGCGGCCCCCTGTGCCCAGCCACAGCGCCAGCAACGGCGCAGCCGCGATGACCGGAATCGCGTTGATGACGATGCCGGTGGAATAGATCGGTCCGCGCAAGCGATGCAGCATGACCCCGATGCACGCGGCCGTGAGCGTCAACGCCACGGCAATGAAATAGCCGACCGTCGCCGTGTACAGCGTGGGCAGCAGATTGCCGCTGATCAGGCTGGGGTTATCCCATGCGACGCGCGCGATCTGAAACGGCCCCGGGATAAAAACCGGCAGCAGACCGACTCTCTTCAAGGCCTCAAGCAGCAGCACCAGTACCGTCGCGGAGAGCAAAGGCAGCAGCACCGGCTTCAAACGGCGCATCACCAAGTCTCCACCGGCGCAACGTCGGTTGCGGTTGCGGTTGCGCTTGCCTGCACCGCCGCCGGCTCGGATTCGCGTCCGAACAAGCCGTCCCGCACCTGGTTCACACAGTGGAAGAATGCGGGCGTACGCATCATCTCCAGCGTGCGTGGACGCGCCAGCGGAATATCGATCGTGCCGACCATGCGCCCGGGCCGCGCCGACATGATGAACACGCTATCGGCCATGAACACGGCTTCGGCGATGGAGTGCGTCACCAGCAGTGCCGTGGTGCCGCTTTCGGCCCAGATCCGCAGCAGTTCGAGATTCATGCGCTGACGGGTGATCTCATCGAGCGCGCCGAACGGCTCGTCGAGCAACAGCACATCGGGACGCAGCACCAGCGCCCGCGCAATCGCCGCCCGCTGCTGCATGCCGCCCGAGAGCTCGCCGGGCAATGCATTCTCGAAACCCTTCAAGCCGACCAGCTCGATCAGCTCGGTCGGCGTCAGACGGCCGCGGCGCGTGTTGCCGCGGTCCGCGATCTTGATCGGCAGTTCGACATTTTGCTGCACCGTGCGCCATGGCAGCAGCGTGGGTTGCTGGAACACGAAGCCCAGCGCATTTTCTTTGCGGGCCGAGGCCGGACTCTCGCCGCCGATGCGGATATTGCCCGCGAACGGTTGCATGATGTCGGCCACCAGCCGCAGCAAAGTGGATTTGCCGCAACCGCTCGGCCCGATGATGGCGCCGAAACCGCCGGCGGGCAGCGACAGATCGACTTTATCCAGTGCGATGGTCGACTCTCCCCTGCCGTTGAAAACCATCGTGACCTGCTTTACTACAATATCTTTAGGCATATTTCTCTCAAACGCGGACTCAGGATGACGCCAGCGCGGCATCAATGAAGGAGGAATCGCACAGATCGGCCACGCTCATATTGGACTTCACCAGCCCGGCCTTGCGGTAGACGCCAATGATCTTGTCGTAGAGCGCGAGGTCGAGCGCCAACAGGCCCTTGGTTTTCGCCGGCCCTGCCGTGATGAAGGGATCGCTGGCGACGATTTCTGCATACTGGGCGTTGTAGTTGAGTCCCGGCGCGCCGTATTTGTCCACCATCAGATGCGCGATCTGCTCTTTGTGCGACAGCGCCCATTGCCAGCCGCCGACAGCGCCCTTGAGAAAGCGCACCACCTGATCGCGGTTGGCATGCAGGAAGTCTTCGCGAGCGTAGATAGTGCCGGCGGTCTCGGGCATGCCGAGGTCGTGGGCATTGAGCGAAAAAATCTTGACGCCACGCGTTTCCAGCATCACGCCCTGATTGGTCGAATAGCCGCTATAGGCATCGATCTGGCCGGAGACCAGCGCCGAAGGGTCCGGCGCCGAAGGCACCATATTGACGCTCATCGGATCCAGGCCGGCATCGCGGATCAAATTGAGCATCAACGGCTTGTTGGACGTCGCCACGGCGATGGTCTTGCCTTTCAATTCCTTGACGGTGCGGATCGGCTTGGACGCCAGGCTCATGATGCTCAGCGGGCTGCGCTGGAACACCGTCGCAATCACCTTGATCGGCATGCCGCGTTCGCGCGCGACGATCAACGGCCCGATCGGGCGATCGCCCAGTTGCGCCTGGCCGGCGGCGACGTTGGCGACGGGATCGATGTTCGGCCCGCCCGAGTTGAAGGCAACCTGAATATTGTTGCGGTTGAAAGAGCCGTTTTCCAGCCCGCCGAAGTAACCGGCGTACTGGATGCTCTTGATCCAGGAGAGCTGGAACGTCAGCGGCGCTTCCGCCGCCAGCGCCTGGCGCAACGGCGACATCGCCGCGCCGAGACCCAAACCAAGCCCTAAACCGAGTACGCGGCGGCGCTTCTGTGACAGATCAGAAAATGACATCAATGGCTCCTCTTCAGGCGTTAGCCCACAATAAATAATTGGCTGGCGATTCGCTCGCCGTTTGCGTCCGGCACGCACCAGAGTGGCGCAACCGTCGCACTTTTTTAATGCGCTTATTGCGTGTTTCATATCGATTGATCGATAACGCCATTTCTTTCTGTATGGAATCACCAATACATGGCGTTGAAGCACTGCAATGGCGATGGGTTACACGCAATACCCATGCCAAAGAGCGTTCTCAAGTGATGTTTTTTTGCGGGATGTGCGTTGCCGTTACGGCAACGGCTGCACTGGAGAGGGGTTGATTCTGAGCGATACGAGGGACGGCCGGGCAGATGGGAACGAAATGACGTCTGGTGCTCAGCATTCGATGAATGGCGCAATCATCACCGTATACAGGCCTGTTGGACAAGACAACTGTGGAGCGTATCCGTGAAACGGCAACAACGCGGCGTACTAAATAAACACTGTTGATGATCTATGGGAATCCTTATTGAAATTGTGAATTTTAAAACCGCTCTTATTTTCAATTTCACTTTCAATACTGCTTCCCTGCTTCCATTGAAAACATGTTGCAGGGCAAGTCTCCAATACGTGAT
>DATMOE010000233.1:0-3974 GCA_035568435.1 Herbaspirillum sp.
GGTTTCGTTATCGCGGGTCTCGGCCAGCGACGCCATGCATTGAATAATCACATCCTGCATGGCGGAGAGTTCTTGCGTGCGTTGCGCCACTTCCAGTTCCAGCGTTGCGTTGTGATCGCGTAATATTTTGCGCGCCGCGTAATTTTCGAGTTGCGTGCGGATGCGCGCCAACAGTTCTTTATGCTGCAAGGGTTTGGTCACATAGTCGGCGCCGCCGACGTCGAAACCGGTCAGTTTCTGCTCGGTCTGCGCAAGGGCGGTCAGAAAGATGACCGGAATATCGCGCGTCCTCGGGTCGGCTTTCAAGCGCCGGCAGGTTTCGAAACCATCGATGCCGGGCATCATTGCGTCGAGCAGAATCAGATCGGGCGAGCCGGCGCGGGCGCTTTCTATGCCGTCTTCGCCGTCTTCCGCGATCAGCACGCGAAAGCCCTCAACTCTCAACAGGTCCATGACGACTTGAATATTGGCCGGCGTATCGTCGATGACCAGGATGCTGGCTTTTGAAACGTCAGTGTCAGTCATGAGAACTCCCGTTCGATAAATTGCTTGAGGTACTGCAGCGCCGCTTTGGAGCGCAAATCAGCGGCCATTTTTATCAATGGATCGGCAAAAGCCCGGTACTGCACGTCACGCTCGATCAAGGTCGCGGCGTAATGGCCGATCTGCGTCAAATCGCCGATTCTGGCCAATGCCAGCAATGCCGACAAATCCTCCGCAGGCGGCGCGGCGATGGCTGCTGGGTCGATCATGTTGTTTATGCGCATGTCAACAGCGGCGAAGCTTTGCGGCAGCGCCATGGGAGAAGCCGGCGCGATTGCGGCATCGGTACTTGCAACACCGAATGCCAACGGCAGATCGAACCAAAACACGCTGCCTTCGCCGACGCGACTGCGCACTTGCAGATGGCTGCCCATTAACGGCAGCAATTGGCCGCAAATCGCCAATCCCAGACCGGTGCCGCCGGCACGCGCCTGCCTATCGCCGACCTGGGTGAAACGTTCAAAAACATGTGGCAGGTCGGCCGCCGCAATGCCGACCCCGCTATCCTCGATTTCGAAGCGCAATACGCCGCTCTGCCCATTGTTTGCCTGCCATTGAACGTGCAACCGTATAAAACCGTTGTGCGTGAATTTCACGGCGTTGCCGATCAGATTGAGCAAGACCTGGCGCAGCCGCTTTTCATCGCCCACAATCATCGGCAAATTCGCGGCCCATTCGCGGCGGAAGGCCAGTCCTTTTTGCTCGATTTTCACCACCGCGATATCGGCAATGACGCGCATGAAATTAGCGAGATCGAATTGGCATGCATGGAGTTCCATGCGGTTTGCTTCGATCTGGGCCAGATCCAGAATGTCGTTGACCAGCGCCAGCAAATGCTGTCCGCTTTGGTCGATGATTTCGATGCCGCGCCGGCACAGCGAGGACATATGCGGATCGCGTTCCAGAATCTGGGTATAACCGAGAATCGCATTCAAAGGGGTGCGAAATTCGTGGCTCATGTTCGATAAGAACGCGGCCTGCGCCGAGCGCGCCGCCTCCGCTGCATCCTTGGCGCAAGTCAGTTGCCGCTCGGCTTCGCGGCGCATCGTGGCATCGCGAATCACCAGGATCACGGTTTGACCTTCGATCCGGGCGACTTCGCTGACGGACACCTCCACCGGAATGGCGCGGCCGTCCTGGGCAGTGGCAATGGTATCGACCTGATGCGCTGCGCCCGTGTGGCTGATGATGCTCGCCATATCGAGCCGCGGTGATTCACCCAATTGCCAACCGAGCAAGCGCGTGGCGGCCGGATTCAGATGACTAATCAAGCCTTGCTGCAAAATAACGAAGCTGTCCGCGGCGTGTTCGATAATGGTTCTGAGGTGCACCTGACTTTCTTCAAGCAGCTTGCGCGCCAGTTGCAGTTGTTCACGGTCTTCCAAAAATCGCTCCAGCGCGCGCGCCATAGCGGCAATTTCATCGCTGCCCTCAACCGGCACTTGCAAACGGCTTTCGCCGCTGGCATGCAAGCGATCGAAGCGCAGGTATTGGCTGACTAGACGCATGCGGCCGAGCACATGCAGGCCGATGAACTTGTAGGCGATCAGCCAGAGCAGCAACAGACTGACGCTGAGCAACGCAATGACCCATTCCTGACGACGTTTGATCGCCACCGCCAGAGCGAGCACGGCATTGCGGTAGTCGCGGGCGAAATAGTCGGACTGCTCGCGTGCCGACGCCATAATATTCAGCTCGTGTTGATGCAAAGCGTTTTGCAGTAAATCGATGGTCGCTTGCCGATCCAGTTCGTTCAGCCGCAAGACGAAAGGATCGTCCGCATCGTTCGTCCACGGCAGGTTGATATGGGGCAGATTACCCAAGGTGGTGCGCAATTGGCGCACGGCCGATGCATTGGTGGAGGTTTGCAGCACTTCCATAATCAGGCGGGCGTTGACATTGGCGCCGGCCTGATTGCTGTTGAATATTTCGTAACTGTGCCGATACGCCAGCTCGAAATCCCGATGCGCCGCCAGCAACATGCCGCGCTGCTGTACCACGGCGCTCGCCGTAGCGCTGAATAATTGATTCGAATATTGCAGATCGAGCACATTCAGATCGTTGTCGCCGCCGCTGAGTTGAACCACCAATCCTTCGATTTTTTTAAGCTGCACAGACAAATCGGCGTAACGCAATCCGGCCTCTTCGGAAGAATTGGTTTTTGCCAGTGTGTCGGCCAGACTTGCCGCCGAAAGAATTTGCCAGATCAGATCGTGCGAAGCTTGTAGCCGGACCAATTGCTGTTCGGCCAGTTCACGCGTGGCGGAGCGGGATTGATTCAATGCATAGATTGCCGTGACGCCGTAAGCGGCCACCAGAATGGCAAGCAAGGCCAGCACCAAGGCCAATTGCCGGCGCAACGAGTGCAACCACTTGGCATTGGACAGGAACGTCTCGAGCTTGTGCGACAGGACGCTCATGCGGCGCTCCAGATATGGCGATAACTGTCGCGATAGCCGTTGTCTGGATCGAACATCATCCGCGGGCCGCCGTCGTAGGCAATATTGGCGCGGGTCAATAGATGGGCGGGGGCCACGAAATTAGTCAGTCCGAAATCGCAAAACAGGCGGTTCATTTCGTCGATCAGTTGCCAGCCGTGCAGATTGAGCGGTTCTGCCACGGTGGAACTCTGGAAGGAGCCGGCCATGATGCGCAATATGGCAGAGGCGCTGCCGTCGCCGGCCGAGAGCAGCGTCAGCTCGCGGCCGGAGAGCCCCTGGCTGCTCATTTGCGCCACCGCATAATCGAAATAAATATCGTTGATCGCCAGCGCATGCGTCCAGCGCGGGCCGTGCCGGGCCAGCAATGCGCTGGTGGCGTCCGGCATTTTCTGCGGCACCGCCGCCAGCGGGATGTCGAGCACTTCCAGCAGCGTGCCACCGGCGCCACGGATGACGGCGATCATTTGCTCGCTCTTGGCGCGGGCGATTTCGATGGAATTATCGGTAAAGATCACGACGCCGGCGTCGCCGCGGGTCGGCAACAATGCCGCTAACGCCGTCACGCTGGCCACTTCGAGCGGATCGCTCGATATATTGACGGAGATCGGGCTGGCGGGGATCGGGCCGGGCGCTGCGGCAACGTGCCAGCCGACGATTTTTGCGCCGTCTTCGGCGGCCGCTCTGAGTTGCGGGTCCATCTGGCGATGATCGCCGGCCAGCACAATGATACCGTCCGATCCGGCGGCGATCGCATTGGCCAGCGATGCCTTCATGCCTGCGGTGGTGCCGTCCGAATGAAATAAGCGCACCGGCCAGCCGATTTGCCGTGCCGCTTCCCGCACACCGACGGCTGCCCCGAGGACACCGCCGTTACGCAAGTTGTCGGCCCATAGCGCGATGGTTTTGTTGCGGGCGGCTTTCGGACCGGCGGTCGGCCCGCGCCATTCAAGGCCGGGACGGCTGGCTGCGGCAACGATCTGCTGGACTTCG
>DATMOE010000234.1:0-2093 GCA_035568435.1 Herbaspirillum sp.
GCTGATCGAACAGCAAGCCGGCCGGCTCGATCGACCGGCATTGGTGGTACTGCCGACTTCACTGATCTTCAATTGGCTGGCCGAAGCGAAACGCATGGCGCCGGCGCTGCGCGTACTGACTTTGCAGGGGCCGGCGCGCAGAAAATTATTCAGCCGGATCGCCGATCACGATCTGGTGCTGACCACTTATCCGCTCTTGTGGCGCGATCGCATGGTATTGGAAGCGCAACAGTTTCACATGCTGATTCTGGATGAAGCGCAAACCGTCAAAAACGCCACCGGCCATAGTGCGAATGCGGTGCGCCGCCTGCAAGCACGGCACCGGCTATGTCTGACCGGCACGCCGCTGGAAAATCATCTGGGCGAATTGTGGACGCAGTTCGATTTTCTGATGCCGGGATTTCTGGGAGATGCGCGCACCTTCATGCGACTGTGGCGCAAACCGATCGAAATCGGCGGTGAAACCTTGCGCGCACAATTGCTGGCGCAAAGAGTGCGTCCGTTTATCCTGCGCCGGCGCAAGGATGAGGTGGCGGCGGAACTGCCGCCGCGTACCGAGGTCATCAAACGTTTACAACTACAGGGGCGTCAACGCGATCTGTACGAGACCGTGCGGGTTGCTTCCGACGAACAGGTGCGGCGCGTCCTCAAACGCAAAGGTTTTTCCGGCGCACAGATCACGATTCTCGATGCTTTGTTAAAACTGCGGCAAGTGTGTTGCGATCCGTATTTGCTGAAAGGCGCCACGTTGGCCAAGACGATGGAGCGCGCGAAGCTGGAAATGCTGCGCGACATGCTGCCGTCGCTGGTGGCCGAGGGCCGCCGTATTCTGGTGTTTTCCCAATTTACGGAATTGCTGGAAATGATCGGTGCTGAATTGACCGGACTGCAATTGCCGTGGCTGGCCTTGAGCGGTAAAACGCCACCGTCGAAACGTGGCGCGCTGATCGCGCAGTTTCAGGAAAAGACCGTGCCGATTTTTTTGATCAGTCTGAAAGCCGGCGGCGTCGGATTGAACCTGACCGCGGCCGATACTGTCATCCATATGGACCCATGGTGGAATCCGGCAGTGGAAGAACAAGCCACCGCGCGGGCGCATCGACTCGGACAGGATCAGGCTGTTTTCGTTTATAAACTGATGATCGAAGGCAGTATCGAAGAACGCATGCTTGAATTACAGGCGCGCAAGGCGGCGCTAGCCGAAGGTGTGCTGGGCAACGATAGCGCGACGGCGCTGAAATTCAATAGCGAGGATTTGCAGGCTTTGCTAGCGCCGCTGCCGGATTATGTCCGCTAAGCGCTGCACCGGCATCCCCCGCCAGGCGGCGCGTCATTGGAATCGATGCCATCGAAAATAAGCCGATCATCATAAAGGCCGGCCAGAAATCGGTGGCGACGATATGCGTATGGCCCTGTAGACGGCTGGAGAAGGTGACTACCAGCCCGCTGATGGTCACGCCCAGCCCAAGCGATATCTGCTGAATAACGCTGGCCATGCTGGTCGCATTGCTGACATCGGCATTATTGAGATCGGCATAGGCCAGACTATTGAGGCCGGTGTATTGCATCGATGGCAAAAATCCCCCACCAATACCACCGTCAGCATGATCAGATAAGGTGTGCCCGGCGTGAACAGCCCGTACGACGCCAGCACCAATCCCGACAGCGCTGCATTCCACGTCAGCACCGTGCGAAAACCGAAACGGCGCAAGATACGGGACGCGATCGCTTTCATGAACATGGCGCCGAATGCCGACGCGCAAGTAATCGTGCCGGCATGAAAAGCACTCATGCCGAAGCCGACCTGCAATGCCATCGGCAATAGAAACGGCACCGCGCCGAAGCCGGTTCTAAATAGCGATCCGCCCATGACGGAGGCGCGAAAAGTCGGAATCCGCAACAGGCGTAAATTGAGCAACGGAAAAGCTTCGTTGCGGGCATGCCGCACATATAAATAGAGCATCAGCACGCCGGCAGCTACCAGACATAAAGCCAGCGACGGCGCCAGCAATGCGCCATCGAGCAACGATAGTCCCATCATCGCCAATGTGCTGCCGATGGCCGATAAGACGAAGCCCTTGCGGTCCAGCGGC
>DATMOE010000235.1:0-3291 GCA_035568435.1 Herbaspirillum sp.
GTTTGCGCAGGAGCAACCGATGGCTGCGATGCAGCGAAACCCTGTTGTTGACGACTCATGAAATTGCGATCGACATACGCATCGGCCGTCGCCGGTGGCGTGGCACAGTAGAGCAGGGCACATGCGGCGCTTGCTATCGGGAGTAGTCGTGTTTTCATGCGGTTTGCTCCTTTGCAGCGGCGCTGTTGTTGCGTTTGGCTGGGCGTGAACGTAGCGGCAGCATGAGCCGCACCATCAGTCCTCCGCCTTCGCGATTGCGCAGGATCAGTTTGCCTTTGTGACGCAGGATGATGCGGTTGACAATCGCCAATCCCAGCCCGGCGCCATTTGCTTGGCCGCGCGCACTGTCGAGCCGTGTGAATGGCCGTTGCAAGCGGTCGATATCGGCTTCCGGTACGCCATCGCCGTGATCGATGATGTCGACTACGGCATTGCTGCCTTCAGACCGGCAGCTAATTTCCATTTCGGTAAATTCCGCCCCGGCTTTCCTGCCGTAGCGGCGCGCATTCTCAATCAGATTTTGCGCGACCCGCTGTAGTTCGGTGTCGATTCCCATCACGTTGACGTTGTCGGCAATGCGCGAGGTCACTTGGATCGTACTGGCGCGGCTGGCAGTGGCGACGGCTTCGTTAATGAGTGCCGACAAATCGACGATGTTGAAATTGCTGGGGTCCGATGGCTTCGCGTAGTCCAGGAATTGCCCAATGATTGCATCCATTTGCACCAGATCGGACTGCATCCCGGCACGCGCTTCCCCCGGTAAATGCGCCAGTTCGACTTCCAGTTGCATACGGGCCAGCGGGGTTCGCAGATCGTGTGAAATGCCGGCCAGGATCAGTGTGCGGTCGGACTCGACCCGCTCCAGATCGGCCACCATTTGATTGAAACTGCGATTGGCTTCACGGATTTCAGTCGGCCCCGCTTCAGGCAGCGTTCCGGGTCGTTGGCCTTTGGCAATGGCGCGCGCGGCGGCGGTCAGGCGCGCCAGCGGTTGGTTGATCAGCGTGGAGATAAAGGCCGCGCCCATCAACGACAGCGACAACGCGATCGAACCCCAGCCCAGCCATTGCAGACCGGTTGTGCTATTGATGCGGCCGCGATCGAGCATCAGCCAATAATCATCATCCTCGATCCGAAAACTGATCCAGAAACCCTTCACGTCGTTGACGCTGGCGGCGAAGCGGGTATTTTCATCGAGCGCCTGTTTGACGTGATCGCGCAAGGTGGTCAAAAACAGGTTGTCTTCCGGCTCCTGGACGATGTCGGTCTCTTCCCGCGGATAGATGCGGATGCCTTCATTGCTGGCCAGATCGAACAGCAATTCGCGCCGCATTTCGGGCGCGGAGTGGGTCAGGGCAGCACGGGTAATGGTGACGATCGAGACGATTTGCGCCGCCAGTTGTTCCGATTGGGGGCCGCGTTCGACGATGCTGTAGCTGGCAAACCAGGCCACCATACTGGCGGTGGTGAGAAAGGAAAGCAGAATGAAGGTGCGCCAGAACAGGCCGTTGCGTATCCATTCCAGGCGGCGTTTGATATGGCGCATCGAGCTGACCTGTAACCTGGGGCGTTAGGAAAAAGAGGGGAATATGCGCAATAAGTTTAACGGCTGCATTGGCATTCGGCAATGCGGCCGAATGCAGCCTGAATCGTCATTAGCGCGGTTTGCCTTCAGGAATGAAGACGTAACCCAGTCCCCAGACGGTTTGTATGTATAAGGGATTGGATGGGTCCGGTTCGACCAGTTTGCGCAAACGCGAGATCTGTACATCGAGGCTGCGATCGAACACTTCATATTCGCGTCCGCGCGCCAGTTCCATCAACTTTTCGCGCGATAGCGGTTGGCGGGCGTTACGGGCAAATACCTTGAGCACCGAGAATTCGCCGGTCGTCAGCGGCACCGATTCGCCGTTTTTACGCAATGAGCGTGTGCCGAGATCCAACACAAAATCGCCGAATGTAAACGTTTGCGGGGTTTCCGATGGCGCACCAGGCAGCTCGTCGGCGCCTTTGCGGCGCAGCACGGCGTTCATACGGGCCACCAGTTCGCGTGGATTGAACGGTTTCGGCAGGTAATCGTCGGCGCCCATTTCGAGGCCGATAATGCGATCCACATCTTCGCCTTTGGCCGTCAACATGATGATCGGCGTCTGATCGCCGGCGCCACGCAGGCGGCGGCAGATCGAAAGGCCGTCTTCGCCCGGCAGCATCAGATCGAGCACCAGTAAATCATAACGTTCACGGATCCAAAGTTTGTTCAGCGCCGTCGCATTTTCAGCGGTGATGACATTGAAACCCTGCTCGGTTAAATAGCGGCGCAAGAGGTCGCGCAGGCGGACGTCATCGTCCACAACCAGAATTTTGGCCTGTGGAACTTGGGCTGTTATGTTGTTAGTATTCATGTCGTTATGGTAACGTTAGAAAGTCGGTAGGCTAAGTATCCAGACTAAAAGATTACAAAGAGTTACACAGCTTACCTGAATAATCTTAACCGCCCGGATATCGAGGAATACAATGCGCCTGTAGCGTGATTTCATGTCGCTTGGTTCTGGAAAAACACAACAACTTATGATGATGGGTATCAGACAAACACTGTTGATGATGGTTCTGCTTTTGAGTGGCGTCATTGCAAATGCGGAACCGAATCAGCAGCATCAGGTGGATCCTCGTCAGCAGGCTGAACGTGCCTCTTTCGCCACTAATCGTTTCGAACAACACGGAAATGCCGCTCGTCCAGATAACAATGCCGAACGCCATTCCGGGCGTCTCAGCCCGGATGAACGGCGCGAATTGCGTCGCCAGATCAACGAGGTCGGCCAGGATATCTACCGGCCACGCCGTTAGACCGGAATCAGGTGTTGTTATTTCGCTGCATAGAATAAACCAGGAATAACATATTTTGTAAAAAAGGCGATCCGCATTTCGGATCGCCTTTTTTTACGCTTGCTGTTACTTGCAGCCGATGGATTGTTGTTTTTGGGATGCTATTGCCATCAGATTCAGGTTAGTTATTGTAAAGATCGGGGCAGCCGCCGACGCTTTTTTCAAGCGTTTCCTGCGCTTTCTACGCTTAAGCGCTACCGACTTTTTCCAACGCTTCCTGCTCCTTGAGCCATTCCGTTTCCAACTGTTCCAGATCTTTTTTGTAATACGTCTGATCCGTCAGGACGGTTTTCAATTCGGCTTTTATGGTGTTCTCGTAAATCGTTTGATCCGACAATTTAGCTTCAATCTCAGTCATCTGCGCATTACGCTTTGCGATTTTTTCTTCGACCCGTTTGAGACGCGCCT
>DATMOE010000236.1:0-8336 GCA_035568435.1 Herbaspirillum sp.
TTAGGGATGTTGAAGGCATTCCGCCGGATATCACAGATTTCAGGCGAAGTGGCCGGTCTGCAGCCCTAAATATTTTAGTAAAAGAAGCGATTTAATTCCATGCCAAGGCTTTTGACTATACATGAATTGTCATCAGACCTACTTTGGTATTTTTCATCCATAAATGAATCCAGGCAAATCGGAATTTGTCTGGATTCATGCCATCGCTGTTATTTCACGATCAGGTCGTTTTGCACGGCTTTCACGCCTTCGACGCCCCTGGCCACGACGCCGGCACGTTCGATTGCTTCCTTGCTGTCGACGAAACCGCTCAATTGTACGGTGCCTTTGAAGGTTACAACCTTAATTTCGGTGGCCTTCAGATTAGGCTCCTTGACGATGGCAGCTTTCACCTTGGTGGTGAGATAAGCATCGTCGATATAGCCGCCGGGACCGTTTTGCGTTGGTGTCGAGGCGCAACCGGCCACTGCCAGCAGGGACAGCGCGAAGAGCGCTGCAGCAAGGCGTTTGATGATAGTCATGTGAAATCTCCTATTGGATATGGATATGGATATGGCGGCAGGCGTCGCCACTTATTGTTTATTGCTTATATTGCGTGCGGGCACTGTTGATGCAGCTATCTTTCGCATCGCCTTTCATTGCATCGCATTTTTCCTTGGCGGTTGCGTAGTTGGCGCTATTCGTATCTTCTCTCGCTTCCTTGTGCGCGTTTTTGCTCTTTCTGTCGGCCTTGGCGTTGGCGATTGTCGTTGTATGCGCAGCTTTGGCTTCTTTCAGGCAGACATCCTTGTCATTGCCCTTTTGCTCGTCGCATTTTGCTTTTGCGACTTTGTAGTCGATGTCTGCCTGCTTGACGGTTGCCTTATACGTGGCCTTGGCGCTATCTGCGGCAAAACTTGCCGATTGGAAGCCCAGCGCACCGATACCAAAAACGAGAATGGCGATTATCTTTTTCATGATTAAAATCCTTTTATTAAATGAATGATCGGCATGCCAATCAGGTTTTTACTACGGGAAAAACTTACTGAAGCAGATCGCGCATATCATCGGCATGCTCTTCTTCGTTGGTCATGATTTCCACCAGCATCTGACGGGTGGTCGGATCGCTATCGCCAATGCGTTCGATCATCTGACGATACGACTCGATCGCTACCCGCTCAGCAACCAGATCGGCCTTGATCATCTCCTTCACGTTGAGGGATGCGTCATACTCGGCGTGACTGCGCTGGGTCAGAATCGCTGGATTGAAGTCCGGTTCGCCGTTGAGCTGCACGATGCGTTCGGCGATACGGTCGGCGTGCCCAGCTTCTTCGCCGGCATGTTGCAGAAATTCGGCCTTGATCGGTTCGACGCCGGGGCCGCTGGCGGTGAAGTAGTGACGCTTGTAGCGCAGTATGCAAAGTAGCTCGGTTGCCAATGCATCGTTGAGCATGGAAACGATCTCTTCCCGGTTGCCTTGATAGCCAGCGGTGACCGGGCCATCATCGAGTTTTTTAGCCGCTTTGCGAATTGCTGCAACGTCCAAATGGAATGGCTGGACTGAAGCTTTCTTATTGGCTGTCATGGCTTTTTCTTCCTTTGAAAAATCGCGGGAGTGCTGAAATTGCTCCCAAAATCATTGCGCTATACAGCACCGGTTTGCGCAGGTAACGGGTCGATACCGAGGACACCAATGCACTGTCCAGTACTATCGGTATTAATTTCTGCACGTTTTGTTGTTGCTGATAAAACTTATCCTTCAGGATTTTGAGCACGGCGCGCCTGGCCTGATCGGTAATCGCCTTGATATTGGCCTCGTGGCGAATTGCATTGCTGGAATGCAATATTTGCGCGCGGCAAACTGCGCCTTGCGTAATAAGTTGCTGCTTGCGGTGTGCATGCTTTGTCGCCGGCGTCTGCGTGGCGGCGCTGGCGGAAATCTGCGAAGGTGAATCCGGCATTGGAAATCTGCGCTTTATTTACTGCAGCGGGCGACGGCCAAGCCGGCAATCAGACCGATTGCCGCCGAAATGGCAATCGCGCGCCATGGATTCTGATTAACGTAGTCGTCGGTATTGCTCATCAATTCCTTGCCGCTGGCAATGGCCGTCGATTGCATGGCCTGTGCCTTTTCCGTCGCGTTTTCCAATAGTGTCATCGCTTTGGTGCGCAGTTCATCGGCTTTTGCAGCGGTTGCGGTAGCAGCTTCGCGCAAGAGATCCTGCGCTTCTGTCAGTAGCGTATCGATATCGTTATGCACCGTTTTCAGTGTTGTTTCACTCATGATGAGAAATCCTTTATTGCGTTCAGCGGCGGCTCACGATAAGAAATATTGCAAGGCAATCAATACCAGCAGCGGGACGCCGAGCATCCAGCCTAATAAGAGCTTGTCCATTTTGTTGTCTCCCCCCCCAAAAAAAAGGGTTAATTCATACAGCGCTGCGCGGCAACGCACAAGCAATGTACAAGCAAACGATATAGACCACTTCCTTGTCTTCCTATAGGACGCCTACTGAATGGCTTGTAGGACAAGTCGGAAAATGACTACTTTTCTGTCTTAATGAGCCTGCAACCGGGAGATGCATTCCTTGATGATGTCTTGCGCTTGTCCTGCGGCGGCTTGACCTTTGCCGCTGAAACAGCGTTGTTTGCCGGCATTTGTCAGCGTCCGGTTGCCGATCATGCGGCCGGTTGTTTGCTGACAGACACCGAGCAGCGTTTGGGCGTGGCCTAGAACGATATTCATATTCATGAAGAAGCTCCTGAAAGGGCATAGATGGGTCGTAGATTCACATAGGACATAGGGAAGACATCGACGAGAATAGTAACGAGGCAGCTCGGCCTCGCGTATCAGACTCCTCCGCTTTATCTTGTAGGACAAGTGCACAAATTGCATTGAGTACACCAGTAGGGGCAGCTGTCAGGTGCGCCAAAAAGACTGTTCTCGAACGTGTTTTTGTGCCTTATTTTTATACGTTCTTACTCTCAGATTCCTACATTGTAATCAGCGCAACACTGATAGTTGCGCGTTGTAGCACCGCCTACAGTAACTTCGCTGCTTACATATTGATGATCGGTAATGCATGTGCCTGTTGTAGGTATTTCATCCGGCGCATCACCTTTAGAAGTACTTCCCAGTCTTCTATTAACTTAACCGAAAGGAATATCATGATTAACGATGAAGTCATCTCAGTTTTGAACGATCTGATTCAAACTTCGAAAGACGGCGAGCAGGGGTTCCGGTCTTGTGCGGAAGACGCGAGTGAACGCGATGCACAATTTAAAGTGTTGTTTGAAGAGAGTTCGCGCGGTTGCGCCGCGGCGGCTTCGGAATTGCAAGAACTGGTGCGCGCCCTGGGTGGCGATCCCGCTACGCACGGCAGCGTCAGCGGCAGCATGCATCGCCAATGGCTCAATATTAAATCGCTGATTACCGGCAAGGACGATGAAGCGGTGCTCGCTGAATGCGAGCGTGAAGAAGATGCTGCACTGAAATCCTATCGCGAGGCGCTGCAAAAAGATCTGTCGGCGAATATCCGCATGGTGGTCGAGCGTCAATATCAGGGCGTATTGGCTAACCATGACCGTGTCAAGAGCCTGCGCGATCAGGTGCACATGAAAAACACTGCTTGAATTTCCGGGCAAGCTGGATTAGCCCGTGCCCGTATAAACAATCAAGGGAGCTTGCGCTCCCTTGATTGTTTGCATTGTTGATTCTTAAATCAACGCTTTCTTCAGCTTTAAATTCGCCAGCTTTAAATTCGTCCCAGCAGGAGCAGCACAATCAGAACAATAACGACGACGCCGACGATACCGCTGGGCCCGTATCCCCAGCTGCGGCTATGCGGCCACGACGGTAGTGCGCCGACCAGAATCAAAATCAAAATGATTAACAGAATCGTACCGAGCATATTGTTCTCCTTTTATTAAACTATTAAATTTATGAAATCCCTCATTTGATCGCCTAAATAGACTTCGCCTTTTGCACTTAGTTGCCTGAGCCGATGCAAACGCCGGCAGTTTCCCGGCTTATCTTTTTGACGTCAGGAAAGCGCGATTTGCATGGTTGACAATGTGACAGCTTGTTTCTTTGCGCGTATCGCGCAGGCTGCCGAAATTCAATGCATATTCACGTGTAAATTCAGCGCCGAAAAAGAAAATCTGGGCGGAGTAATAAATCCATATCAACAGCGCTACCAGTGAACCGGCCGCCCCGTAACTGCTGGTGACGCCGCTATTGCCCAAATACACGCCGATCAGGTATTTGCCGAGTGTAAATAGCCCAGCGGTTCCCAGCGAGCCGATCCATACGTCGCGCCATGAGAGCGGCGCTTGCGGCAGCAATTTGAATATGGCGGCAAAGATGCTGGTAATGACCAGGAACGAGAACAGCGATGCCAAGGGAATGAGCACATACAGGGAGTCGCTCCATAGGCTGCTCCAATACTTTTGCAGCAGCGCCAGCAATGCGTTGATGACCAGCGATACCAGCAACAAAAAGCACAGTACGAGAAGTAAGCCGAATGACAGCAGCCGCCTGCGGATCGCCGTGATAATGCCTGCCGCGGCGGTCGCTTTCGGGATCTGCCAGATTTCGTCGAGGCTATCCTGCAGTTCGGAAAAAACCGTGGTAGCGCCCACCAACAACAATATGGTGGCCACGATGGTGGCGATAGAGCCGGTTTTGGTGTTGTTGGCATTGGCCAGCACCATCTGGATTGCTTGCGCGCCGACTTCGCCGACCAGCCCGCTGAGCTGATCCATGATTTCGCCTCGGGCGGCTTGGGGGCCAAAAAATGCGCCGGCGATGGCAGTCACCAGCACCAGCACGGGCGCCATCGAAAACATTGTATAAAAAGCGAGGGCCGCGCCTTTGCTGGAGGCGCGATGGTTAAGCCAGGCCTGGGCCGAGCTGATTAATACGCGCGCGAAACGACGCCATCCCGCGACTTTGACGGTGGGCGACATGGCTGACGATGCGGCTTCGGCGTTCATGATGGTCCTGTCAATGTCGATGCGGATTGCCAGAATTGGATGCAGGAATCATAGCAACGACGGTTAGCCGCCAGCGGTAGGCGCGCAACTGAATATTTTGTAGGAAGAAGAGTAAGGCTGATGTGGCTTGGATCAGTGGAAATGTTGTTGTAATACGGGCGAGATCGTATTACACTTCGATGTACCAATCGGTAAAGTATGTTCCGAACGGTAAAGAAATACAATCCTGATGGTCCGCTTGTTTTGCGTTGCATTGTCGTCAGGCTTGCTTGATTTTTAACGGCATTTTTAACCAAGAATGGTGATTTTATGAGTACACGTCCCCCGCTTCCCCCCTTTACCCTTGAGACCGCTATACAAAAAGTACGCGCAGCCGAAGATGGCTGGAACGGACGCAATCCTGAAAAGGTTGCTTTGGCGTATACAGAAGATAGTGTATGGCGCAATCGCGCTGAATTTGTGCAGGGACGTCCTGCCATCGTGGCGTTTCTGGCGCGCAAATGGGCGCGTGAACTGGACTATCGTTTGATCAAGGAATTGTGGGCATATACCGATAATCGCATTGCGGTGCGCTTTGCTTATGAATGGCGCGATGATTCCGGCCATTGGTTCCGTTCGTATGGGAATGAAAACTGGGAATTCGATGCCAACGGTTTGATGCAGGCCCGGCATGCCAGTATCAACGATCTGCCGATTGCAGAAAGCGATCGCAAGATGCACTGGGCGCTCGACGCGCCACGCCCATTGGGACATGCCAGTTTGAGCGATCTCGGTTTATAGGGCCGATTGCGGTGAAAGGATAAGGGGAAGTATGGCAAGGCAAATCGCTGAACGATCCGACGTGGTGCCGTTGTTGGCGGAAATTTTTCGAACCTATGGTTACGAGGGGGCCAGTCTGGCGCGTATCGGCGCCGGTACTGGCTTGGGCAAAGGCAGCCTGTATCATTTTTTCCCCGGCGGTAAGGAGGAAATGGCCGCGGCAGTGCTGGCGCATATCGATCTATGGTTTCAGCAGCACGTCTATACGCCATTGCGCGCTAACCCGGATCCACGGCTCGGTATTGCGCATATGTTCCGCGAGACCAAGCGTTATTTTTTGTCAGGACAAAAGGTCTGTCTGATCGGGGTGTTTGCTCTGGGCAATGAGCGCGATCGGTTTGCGGTGGCGGTCAAAAGTTATTTTGTCGATTGGGCGGCTGCGCTGAGCGATGCACTGCTGCGCGATGGACACGATGCGGCGGCCGCCGCCGCATTAAGTGAAGATACCGTCGGCGGAATACAAGGCGCGCTGGTGCTGGCGCGGGCAATGAACCGGCCGAAGCTGTTTGCCGGCACATTGGTGCGTCTTGAGGCCCGGCTGCTGGAATAGGATTGTTGTCTGAACACATGAAAAAAGCGCCCGCGGGCGCTTTTTTCATGGAAATGGCAATGCTTGATTTCCAGGCGATTAGTTGCCCAGCATGAAGTTCAGGACGACGCCGTTACCGATCGAGACCAGAACATAGTCGCCGCCGACTTGAACCCAATGATAACCGCGCGGAGGCGCGCTCAGACGGTGCTCGCGCCAATCTTCGACGACATATTGCCGATCGCGATATTCACGTGGAAGACGGTCGCCGCGGTAGAAGGCATGATCGGGGCCGGCGCCGCGTTCGCCGCGGTGATCGCCATGATCGTCACGATGATTGTCATGGCCGCGATCGTCATGACCACGATTGTCATGACCATGATCGTCACGGTGATCGCCGCGATCGCCATGATCGCCATGATCGTCATGATGATCGTCGGCAAAGGCGGCGCCTCCTGCTGAAAGCAAAGAGATTGCCAGAATGGCGGAAACAACGGTTTTAATTTTCATAAGAGACTCTCTTTTGGTTGGTGTGTCTGGTTTGCATGCGCACGGCGTTTTGAGCATTTCTGCCGTCTTTAGTTCACGCGGGCCGTAAATAACAAAGCCGTGATTTTATCGCGTCTGCCCAATCTTCTGCTTGCGACGGTTTGAATAGCGGTATCGGCCGCGCCGGTGAATGAGAGTCCATCGTGTTCTTAGCACATTCTTAGCGTATTTTTTGCAAACGAATGCATGTAGATTCCTGTGCCTGGCTACCATTGGCAGCATGGAAGCATCTTATATTTATTGATTGACATGAATATTTTGAGCGTTATAGAATCATTCATGCAAACGATTGCATAACGACTGCATAACCGATTGCATGAATTTTCCAACGCTTACCAATGCTTACCGACGGAATCCGGGATGACATCGAGCAAGATTATCGACTGTGAGGAAGTGATAACCGATATCGTCAAAGAGGCGATGAGTCGCACAGAGGATGCGCGGCTAAAGAAAATAATGGCGCTGCTGGTCCAGCATCTCCATGCTTTTGTCCGGGAGACGAATCTGACCGATCAAGAGCTGGAAATAGGTTTGGACTTCCTTGCCCGTATCGGGCAAGCCAACACCGATGATCATAACGAGGTGATATTGGCGTCAGACGTATTGGGGGTTTCGACCCTGGTCGCTTATCGTAATAATCCGCAAGAGCAGGGGCAAAGCGCAAAAGCGCTGCTGGGTCCATTTTGGCGCGAGGGCGCGCCCGAGTGCGAACTTGGCGACAATATCGCGCGCTCGGGCACGCTCGGCATACCGATGTACGTCAAAGGCGTGGTGCGCAATATTAGCGGTCAGCCGATACCGAATACGGTGGTCGATGTCTGGCAGGCCTCGCCTGTCGGCATGTATGAAAACCAAGACCCGAATCAGGTCAGCATGAACCTGCGCGGCAAATTCCGCACCGATGCGCAGGGGCGCTATCACTTTCGGACAGTGCGGCCGGCCGGTTATCCGGTGCCCACCCATGGCCCCATCGGGGAACTGTTGCGGGCGCAGCAGCGCAGTCCTTTCCGTCCCGCGCATATTCATTTCATGGTTTCCGCACCGGAATATAAAACGCTCATCACGCAGATTTTTGCCGATGACGCCGAACATTTGCATTCGGACGTCGTGTTCGGCGTGACGAAGCCGTTGATCGGCCATTTTGAATCGCACGACCAGCCCAATCCCGAGTATCCCGATGCGCCCGATCGCTACGTGACGCTGACTTACGATTTTGTTTTGGAAAAGGGCGTGCGGACTTTCCCGCGCCCACCGATTAAGTAATCAACTTAGGAAAAATGCATGCCGCGCGCTAATACCTTATCTAATAGCTTATCTCTGGAAGGACAGGTCGCTGTCATTGTGGGCGGAACAGGCGGCATCGGTCGCGTAACCGCCCAACGGCTGGCGGCGGCAGGCGCCCGGATCGTCATTTTGTATCGGGGCAAAAAAGAAGCCGCCGACGCTTTGGTTGCCGAGTTGCCGG
>DATMOE010000237.1:0-4654 GCA_035568435.1 Herbaspirillum sp.
CGCAAGCTGGCGGAGATCGCCGGCCAGTATCTGAAAAAAGGCTCGCAAGTCTACGTCGAAGGCCGTTTGCAAACGCGCAAATGGACCGATAAAGACGGCATCGAAAAATACACGACGGAAATCATCGCCGACACCATGCAGATGCTGGGTAGCCGGCAAGGCATGGGTGGCGGCGCTGGCGGGCCGGATGATGGCTATAGCAGCGCACCGCCGTCGCGTCCGAATCCGGGCAATGCCAGCGCTAGCGGTGGTGGCGCTGGTGCTTCCAGACCGCAAGCGCAATCGCGGCCGGCGCCTAATTTTTCGGATATGGATGACGATATTCCGTTCTGATTCGTATCGTTTTTCAGATACGTAAACAAAAAAAACATAAAAAAACGCAGCCCTTATAAAGGCTGCGTTTTTTTATGTGCGCCCAGCATGGGCGCACTACATCAAATCAGGCCAGCACCGCGTGCCCACTCGTATTTCGCGCCCAGCACAGCGACCATGATTTCGGTCGAGTAGGCATAGGCGGGAATGCCCCGTTGGTAAAGATAGTCGCATGCATCTTCGACCTCCACATCGCCGGCGAGCGAGGCAACGATCGGTTTGGTGATGCCCTTGGCACGGAACTCTTCGACCACTTCCACCAGCGCTGCGGCAAAGACCATGGGCGGCGTGACGATCGTGTGCCAGTAGCCGATGATGATCGAATGCACGCGTGGATCCGACAGCGCCAGACCGATCGTGTTCTTGTAGGTCTGGGCCGGTTCGCCGCCGGTGATGTCGACCGGGTTGCCCGACGCGCCGAACGGCGGAATGAACTTCTTGAAGGCTTCATTGAGGTCGTGCGGCGGCTTCATCAGCGTCAGGCCGTTGTCGATGCAGGCGTCCGACAGCAGCACGCCTGCGCCGCCGGCGCCGGTGATGATCAAGACGTTTTCACCCTTGGGCGTGGGCAGCATCGGCACGCCGCGGGCAAAGTCGAGCAGGTCGCGCAAGGTCTTGGCGCGTACCACGCCGGACTGCTTGAGAATGTCGGCGTAGATTGCGTCGTTGCCGGCCAGCGCGCCGGTATGCGATGCGGCCGCGGCGGCGCCGGCCGAGGTGCGGCCAGCCTTGAGCATGATGATCGGTTTTTTCTTCGATACGCGCTTGGCGACGGTGGCGAAATTGCGCCCGTCCTTCAGATCTTCGCAATGCATGGCGATGCACTGCGTGTTGTCGTCCTGCTCGAAGAAGGTCAGCAGATCGTCTTCATCGATATCGGACTTGTTACCCAGCCCGACGATCGACGAAACACCCATCTTGGCCGAACGCGAAAAGCCGATGATCGCCATGCCGATGCCGCCGGATTGCGACGACAGCGCAGTCGTGCCCTTGAGATCGAACGGGGTGCAGAACGTGGCGGACAGGTTGCTTGGCGTGTAATAGAAGCCGTAGATGTTCGGCCCCATCAGACGCACGCCGTATTCTTGGCCGATCGCCTGCAATTCTTCCTGGCCGGCGAGGTTGCCGGCTTCGCCAAAACCGGACGGGATCAGGATCGCGCCGGGCACTTTCTTCTGGCCGCATTCGACCAGGGCCGTGGCGACAAACTTGGCGGGAATGGCGAAGATCGCAACGTCAACCTCGCCGTCAATATCCTTGACGGACTTGTAGGCCCTCAGGCCGGCGATCGTCTCTGCCTTCGGGTGAACCGGGCAGATCTGGCCCTTGTAGCCGCCGTTGATCAGGTTGCGCATGACCGAATTGCCGATCTTGCCCTGCTCGTCAGAGGCGCCGATGACGGCGATGATCTTCGGCTTCATGATGCGGGTCATATCGCGCACGATGTCGGCTTCGGCCGGGCGCGGACGCGCCGGCGCCTGATTGAAATTGGCCACGATGCGCACGTCGGCCGCAATAGCACCTTGTTTGGTGGCAAAGACCGGGTTCAGATCCATTTCGGAAATCACAGGGAAGTCCGACACCAGTTGCGACACCCGCACGATGAGCTCGGCCAGGGCCTCCCGGTTGACGGCGTCCATGCCGCGCACGCCTTTGAGGATGTCGGTCGCCTTGATGCCGTCGAGCATGGACAATGCATCTTCTTTGGTCGCGGGCGCCAGGCGGAATGTGATGTCCTTGAAAACTTCAACCAGCACGCCGCCCAGCCCGAACGCGATCAGTTTGCCGAACGAGCCGTCGGTCACTGCGCCGATCAGCACTTCCACGCCGGCGCCAACCATTTGCTGTACTTGAATGCCGTGAATATCCGCATCGGCCTTGTAGTTTTTTGCATTGGTCAAAATCTTGTCGTACGCGGCGGCAACGGCGGCCGCATCCTTGACACCGACGACGACGCCACCGGCTTCGGTCTTGTGCAGGATGTCGGGCGAGACGATCTTCATGACCACCGGATAGCCCATCTTGGAAGCGAGTTCTTGCGCCTGGCCGATGCTGGTGGCGGTACCTTCTTGCGGCACCGTGATGCCATAGGCGTCACAGACAATCTTGCCTTCCGGCGCAGTCAGGCTGTCGCGGCCTTCAGCCTTGACTGTATCCAGTATTTTTTGTACTGCGTTCTTATCGTAAGCCATTCAGATCTCCAATTATTGTAATTAAATTGACAGCAGCGATGCCGAAGTGGCGCCAGCGGCGCGCCAGCCGCCGCGCCGCTGCAATCACGGATTTCAATTGATCAAAAAAGCTCTGCCAATCAGGCTAGCGCACGCCTGTTTGCGTCGAGCCGTGCATCGACCAGTCCCACAATCTCGTCGACAAATTTAGATTTCATGTTCTTTTGCATGGCTAGTGTCTTTACCAGCAAATCCACGCGCTCGATGTTCGGCGCCCCTGCAAACAGCGCACGCGCAGCAGACGACGGACTCTCCAGCATTTGCGCAGCATCGGCATACTTTTCGAACGGCACAAGTTCCTTGTCGGTCGCCCCTAGTGATTTGCACAGATCGATCACCCAGTTGTAGATCTCGCGCGATTCCTCAATATTGGTATGTACCGCCTCTTTGGCGGACCGGATGGCATGCTCCTGGATACACCGATAATTGCCTGCCACCAGCATGCTCCATTTCGCCAGCGGTACGAATACCGACTCGGAAACCTTGAGCTTGACCGGCAACTCGATCAATGTGCCGTCGCCCGCATCGAAGCGGATGGCCATGATGTCCGCTTCCAGTTGCTTGAGCATCGCGGTGTGGGCGTCCGACTCGAAGCGGGCCGCCTTGAAATTGGTCGGCAATCGCACTTGCAGCACGTTCACCTTGTCTTGCGGCGGCCGAAATGCCTGAGGATCGGGGCTGCAAAGCGTCATCAAGGCCGGGTCGATTTTGTCCCAGACCGTTGGATCGGCATAGCTGCTTCTGATAGACGCCACATCGACGCCGGGAATGCGCGCCAAATAGGGAAACGGTGGCATGTTCATGATCGACATGCATGGGATTTTTGCAGCCGCAACGCGGTCCAGCAAATCGCGGACGGCTGGATTGCGATATTGCGGCTCTTGCATCGCCAGAACGACAAGATCGTACTCCGCCGGGATCGCTTCGCCAGGGCTGCAAGCCGACAAAATGCCGGGTGCTTTCCTTGAATCGATTTCGACCAATTCGGCACGCCCCCTGATTGGCATTTTGATGAGAATGCCTTCCGCATTGATCAGTTCTACTTCGGCGGGCAGGCAAACAAGTTTGACAGAGTGGCCTGCCAACAAAAATTTGCTGGCCAACAGTGAGCCATACGAAGCGCCCATGATCAGGATGTTATATTTTTTGGACATTAAAGACACCTTTTAAAATGGCTGATGAGCTTGTTTCCAATATCAGCGAAACGTTATTTGAGTGTGAAAAACAACCGAAGCGCACATCCGGCAGATACAGCCGGATAGCGCGCCGGTTTCCTGTTGCCTTACAAATCAGAGATCAGGTTGCGGGCGCCAACACCACAGGCGTATGTGCAACGAAATGCTCCGAAGGGTGAAAATTAAGTTTGAATATGGCAGTCTCTTTAGCATTTTGTATTTTGTATTCAATCGCACTGTAGCAGAGCATGCCAGCAATTGAAAGCAAAATTTGATTTCCCGTATTTGTCTGCCAGAGAGGGCTTATCGGCCTCCAGCAAGCCTCACCCGTTTAACGTATATTTGCTCGGCGTTTAACAGCCGCTGTATTTCTGCGCGGTATTTCTGTTAATCGCTTGCATGCATCCGACACAAAGTATGTCCATAAACCCAACCAAGAGATTTCCATGTCTTTTCAATTACCCTCCATTTCCCTGTTGTTTACTTCCGCCACGCAGGTCGTGAATTTCCTGAAGGGGCAAGCATGATCACACGCACCATTGCCGTTGCCGCCTTAACAACGATGATCACCGCATCGGCATCCGCCTTCGCGCAAACGCCGGAGAATCCGCCGGTTCAGAGTTTCAATCTTGGCGATCTCAAGCTCGAAAGCGGTGAATCGATCAAAGATTTCTCCATCTCCTACGTTACCCACGGCAAGCTCAACGCCAACAAGTCGAACGCGATCCTCATGGTCCCGTCTATCGGCGGCAACCACCACCGTATCGACTACCTGATCGGGCCTGGGCGCGCGCTGGATCCGTCGAAGTATTTCATCATTTGCACTGACGCCATCGGCAACGGCATCACCACTTCGCCTTCCAACAGTAAAGTGCA
>DATMOE010000238.1:0-11255 GCA_035568435.1 Herbaspirillum sp.
GTTTGCGATTCCGCTCAATGCAATTTGCCAGCATTTCAATGGCTCAGGCAAAGAAGCGGCGCGTTTCGTTGCCGTGACGAATGGTCCTGGCATCATCAATTTGTACGAAGATCTCGACTTCATTTTCAAGACCCAATACGACTTCAAAAACCGTTTCTCGGGCGAGCCGGATTACTTCGATAACAAGGGTGAACAGAAGGGCCTGTTGTTAGAAACCAACTTCGTTGCAGACGCCGTTAACCTGCCGTTGATCAGCGCCAAAGAACGCGGCGCAGGAGGGGGGCACATCCGATTCAACATGGCCAAGGGTTCGATGAACAGCCATATTTCGCAGTTCCCGATCGGCACCTATAAAAAAGCGCATTGCCATGGTCCCGGAGCACATGTCATTATCCTGTCAGGAGAAGGTTATAGCTTGATGTGGCCGGAAGGCGAAGCGCCACGCCGCTATGACTGGCAAGTCGGTTCAATGGTTGTGCCGCCAAACCTTTGGTTCCACCAACATTTCAATACCGGCACAACACCGGCGCGCTATTTGGCGTTCAAGCATGAAGTGGTATCGATCCGTAATGCGCAAGGCGTGCCTAAGGCATGGATCAGCCAACGCGTAGGCGGCGATCAAATCGATTACGCGGATGAAAGCCCGCTGGTCCGCGATCTGTTCAAAGATGCATTACTAAAACATGGCCTGGCGCCACGCATGGCAGATGCATATCAAGCTGAATTGGCCGATTTGCCGCCAAAGCAGTAAGGTAATTTGTACTAGTGTCCGATTGAAAATAAATTCACTAAATTCACCAACGTAGGAAAAAAAATATAAGGGTGAACTTAAAACGGTGAACTTAAAGCGCAAATTTTCAATCGGACCGATGTTCCGCATATAAGAATTATAAGAATCTAAGAAACGGTAGTGTCAACGTTCTTATTTGGAGAGAAGAAGTAAAGCAAGTTAATTGTTTTTTCAACGGAGGGGACATCAATGATCAATACAAAAAGTAAATTAATGTTTGCTGCAATTGGCGCCGCGTTTGCATTGCCTATAGCAGCGCAGGCGCAGACCAACGTTACCGTGTACGGGATGCTTTATCCCAGTTTGAATTACCTCAGTCTCTCAGGCGCCTCAGGCGCCGGCAGCACGAGCACACTGTCGACAGCCCCTGCAGTGAGGCCTAATAATTCCACTCTGACATCGATGGAATCACCAAATTCCCGCCTTGGTTTCAGAGGTTCGGAAGATTTGGGCAGTGGTCTGTCGGCCATTTTTCAATTGGAAATGGGTTTCAGCAGCAACACTGGCGCGCTGACGACAGCCAATACACCCTTCGCCCGCGATACATTCGTCGGTCTGGCCTCCCAGAGTTTCGGTACGATCCGTCTGGGTAACATGGACACCGTGTATAAGAATCTGGGCGATCAAATGCCGTTCCTGGGCATCACCAGCGGTAACTTCATGTCGGGCAGTAATATTTTGTCGAGGGCGACTTTCACCGCGGACTCGGCAAACAGCTTCCACCTTCGCCGTGCCAACAGCGTCTACTACACATCGCCACAAGTCGCCGGCGCCACTGGCCTGTTCGACTGGTCGCCTAATGGCACTGCAGACGATTCCAAGCAGGGCGTGATTTCGACTGGCGTCAAATACGAAAACGGTCCGATCTACGCTGCTCTGGCGTATGAACGGCACACCGATATGTTCGGCGCTTCGACCGGTCTGAAGGCCAACGGCGGTTCAGATACCGCTTTGGCGAATTCAGTGGATTTCACTACCGGAGCGCATTCGACGGACCAAGCATTCCGCGGCTCATTCCAGTATTCATTTCCTGATAACTGGAAAGCCGAAGTCGATATCGCTAATCTGCGTTACTCGGAATCAGGTCAGACCGCTAGAGGCAAGTTCAATACCTACAGCACCACCACTTGGTCTCTCAGTGTCGAAAAAGACATCGGTGCACTCAGCCTGGTTGGTGCCTACGGTCGTGAAGCGGCGGGCACCTGTACTTTGACAGGCAGTGTTGCTTGTTCCACCAACGGTCTGCAAGCGCAAATGCTTAACCTGGGTGTCGGTTACTTTTTGTCGAAGCGCACAGAGTTGTTTGCGGTCTATTCGAAGTACCTTACCGGTCAGTCCGCTTATGCGGTGAACGTGTATTCGGATGCCGGCAAACCGTCTGCCGGCCAAGACGCAAACATCGTTGCTCTGGGTATTCTCCACAGATTCTGATGTTGCAGTAGTGCACAAAAAACGGATCGAAGTCTGATCCGTTTTTTTCAAAATCTTCAAAATCGGGAAGAAGGATTTAAGCAATGTATAAGCAGATTTCAAGAAGGCGCGCCCTCAAGACGATCTTAGGGAGCGCCTCTGCTGCCGCTTTCATGTCGGTAGGCGGTTCCGCTTTCGCGCAGGCGGCTACGCAGAGCACTGCAGCCACTTATGCCGGCGCCGATCGTCAAGCGCGCTTGATCGAAGGCGCCAAAAAAGAAGGCAATCAACTCAACATCTATACCTCGGTCCCAACCGATGACATGGCGGTCTTCACCGGCGCGTTTGAAAAGAAATACGGCATCAAGGTCAAGCTCTGGCGTTCCAGTTCGGAAAATGTGCTGCAACGGACAGTGACCGAAGGTCGCGCCGGCCGCTTCGAGGTCGACATCATCGACACCAACGGGCCGGAAATGGAATCGCTGCATCGCGAACAGATGTTGCAGGCAGTCAATTCGCCTTACCTCGCCGATCTGATCAAACCGGCCATTCTGCCGCACGGCGAATGGGTCAGCACACGTCTGAATGTGTATACCCAGGCCTACAACATCAATGCGGTGAAGCCGGCCGATTTGCCGAAGACTTATACCGATCTGCTCGATCCCAAATGGAAAGGCAAGCTGGGCATCGAAGCCGATGCTCTGGACTGGTTCGCCAGTGTCATCACGGAATTGGGTGAAGCCAAGGGTTTGAAACTGTTCCGCGATATCGTCGCCACCAATGGGATTTCGGTGCGCAAGGGCCATACGTTGCTGGTGAATCTGGTCGTCTCCGGTGAAGTACCGCTGGCGCTGACGACGTATAACTACAAGGTCGATCAGCTGAACAAAAAAGGCGCGCCGATTCAATGGTTCGCGATCCCGCCGGCATTCGCCCGGCCGAACGGCATCGGTATGTTGCGCCGCGCGCCGCATCCGAATGCCGCCGTGTTGTACTACGATTTCATGCTGAGCGATGCACAGCAGATCATGCCGAAACTCAGTTATGTGCCCACCAGCAAAAAGGCGGATACGCCCTTTAATAAAATGCCGCTGAAATTTATCGATCCCAAGGTGGTGCTGGATGAGAGCGAAAAGTGGCGCACCTTGTACGAACAGATTATTACCAAACAGTCGAAATAAAGGTTCGCTTATTTAAGCCAAGGCGGGCAGGCCGCCTATCCAGGATCTGATTGACGAATAAGCTCTTTTGAGGAATGTGAAATGACCAAGCGCGAACAAAACGAACTGCTGACACAAACCGGCCCCGGCACGCCGATGGGCGATCTGTTTCGGCGCTACTGGATACCGGCCATCATGTCTTCCGAACTGCCGGAAAACGATTGTCCGCCGGTGCGTGTGAAGCTGTTGTCGGAGCGCATGATCGCGTTTCGGGATAGCGAAGGCAAGCTGGGTTTGATCGATGAATTTTGCGCGCACCGCGGTGTTTCGCTGTGGTTCGGGCGCAATGAAGAAAACGGCCTGCGCTGCCCATACCATGGCTGGAAATACGAAACCACCGGCCAATGCGTCGATGTGCCCTCCGAATCGGCCGAGAGCGGTTACTGCAAAAAAATAAAACTGAAATCTTATCCGCTGATCGATCGCGGCGGCATCCTGTGGACTTACATGGGGCCGCCCGAACTGCAACCGGCATTGCCTGAGTATGAATTCGCCATGGTCGGTCCAAAACGCAGTTACGTCTCCAAGCGTCATCAAGAATGCAATTACCTGCAAGCCATGGAAGGCGGCATCGATTCCAGCCATGTCTCGTTCCTGCACAGCGGTGCGCTGGAACACGATCCGCTGTTCAAGGGCGCCAAGGGCAATCAATACAATCTGCAGGATTTCCAGGTCAAATTCGAAGTGGTCGAATCCGAAGGCGGGCTGCTGATCGGTGCGCGCCGTAATGCCGAAAACGGTCATTACTACTGGCGCATCACCCAATGGGTTATGCCGTGCTTCACCGCGATTCCGCCGCGTGGCGACCATCCTATCCATGGTCACTTCTGGATTCCTATCGACGATGAGCATTGCTGGTCGTGGAGCTACGATTACCATCCGGCGCGCGATCTGTCGGCAACGGAAGTGAAGGCGATGGAAGATGGCCACGGGATTCACGTCAAGCTGATTCCAGGCACCTTCATCCCGGTGCAAAACAGCAGCAACGATTATCTGATGGATCGCGCCGCGCAGAAGGCGAAAATCAGCTTTTCCGGTATCTCCGGTATTGCTATTCAGGATTCGTCCCTGCAAGAAAGCATGGGGCCGATCGCGGACCGCAGCAAAGAGAATCTGGTCTCGACCGACAACGGCATCATCATGGCGCGTCACCGTCTGCGCAAGGCTGTGCAGGCTATGCAAAAAGGCATCGCGCCGCCAGGTCTGGACCCGGTGACGCATCGCGTGCGTTCCGCATCGCTGGTGTTGCCGCCGGATGTGGCCTTCAAGGACGCTGCCAAGGATGCCTTGATCGCATATGAAGGCCAGCCTTTGACTTCGGTTTAGAGCAACATGATCCAACAAAAATTGAAGACGGCGTTCCAGACGCTTGGGCACACGCAAGCGCTTAAAGACGGCAGCCTCAAGCCGCAAAGTTTCGAATTTGAATTCGAAGAAGTGCCGGCCATTATCCAGGCCTTCCGCCGCATGGTGCGCGGCGCCGAATTCGATATCAGCGAAATGGCGATGAGCACGTATCTGTGCGCCCGCGCCGCCGGCAAGCGCATCACGGCGTTGCCGATCTTTCTGGTGCGCGCGTTTCATCACGGCGCCATTCTGCACAACACCACCGTCGGCCTCCATGGCCCGAAGGATCTGGAAGGCAAGCAGGTTGCCGTGAACCGCGGTTATACGGTAACCACGGGCGTGTGGGCGCGCGGTGTTCTGCAGCACGAATACGGCGTCGATCTGCGCAAGATCAATTGGATCTTATCCGGCGATGAACACGTGGCCGAATACCAGGCGCCGGTCAATGTGCAGCCGGTCGAAAAGGGCCGCAGCCTGGAGCAGATGTTGATCGCCGGCGAAGTCGTGGCAGCCACCGGCATGTCGATCGACCATCCGATCATCAAGCCATTGATTCCACAAGCCAGGGAAGCCGGTTTCGCGGCATTGAAGGCGAGCGGCTATTATCCGATCAACCATACCCTGGTGGTGCGCGATGAATTGCTGGCGGCGTTTCCCGGGCTGGCCAAAGAGCTTTTTATGTTATTCGTGGAAGCCAAGAAACCGTATATCGAACGCCTGAAAAACGAGCAGATCGCGCAACCGAGCGCCGCCGATCAAACCTATGCACGGGTGATGGAAATCACCGGCGCCGATCCCTTGCCTTATGGCATCGAGCCGAATCGCAAAATGCTCGAAATGGTGATTCGTCTGGCCGGCGAGCAAGGTATTATCAAGCAGCCCTTTACCGTGGAAGCGTTGTTTGCGGCGGGCACGCACGATCTGGTGGGTTAGGCACGAAGGCACGCGAACTAAATCAATAACGATTGCGCTTCCAGGAGATATCCATGAACCATTTCAGATTAATGCGGCGTTGTACCGGCGTTTGTCTGGCATTCGTAACCTTATGGGCCAGCGCTGTGGGACAGGCGGCAGAGTTGATCCCGGTGCGGGTCGGCTTGGCCAACGCCAGCAGCGATGTGGGCTTTTTCATCGCCGACAAGAAGGGCTATTTCAAGCAGGAAGGCTTGGTGGTCAGTTATATTAATTTCGACTCCGGCGCCAAGATGGTCGCGCCGCTGGGCGCCGGTCAGATTGAAGTCGGCGCAGGTTCGGTTTCGGTCGGTTTGTATAACGCCGTGGCGCGCGGCATTGAAATCAAGATCGTTGCCGATAAGGGATCGACGCCGCCGGGTTATGGCTATCAGCCATTGCTGGTGCGCAAGGATCTGGTCGATAACGGCCGCTACAAATCGCTCAAGGATTTGAAGGGCATGAAGATCGCCGGTAGCGCGCCCGGCAGCGGTTCGACATCGACGCTCAACGAAGCGCTGAAAAAGGCCGGCCTTACCGGCGCCGATGTCGAGCGTGTTTACCTGGCCTTTCCGCAACACGTGCTGGCCTTGCAAAACAAGGCGATCGATGCCGCGCTGACCACCGAGCCTTCGGCAACCAAAGCGGTTCAGAGCGGCGCGGCGGTACGCGTCATGGGCGACGATGTGATTTATCCGAATCATCAACTGGCCGTGGTGCTGTATTCCGGCGGCTTCATCAAGAACAACCCGGATGCGGCGAAACGTTTCATGCGCGCCTATCTGCATGCCGTGCGCGACTATAACGATGCGCTGAAAGACGGCAAGCTTGCCGGCCCTAATGCCGACGAAGTGATTTCGATCCTGACCGAATATACCAACGTTAAAGATCCTGCGGTCTATCGCGCGATCAGTGTTCAGGGTTGTAATCCCAATGGCGCTGTGGATGTGTCGAGCCTGAGGAATGATTTGGCTTTCTTTAAGAGCGAAGGACTGGTGAAAGGCGACGTAGCGGTCGAGCAAGTGATCGACAATTCTTTCGCGGCAGCCGCGGCGAAAGACCTCGGACCGTACAAAAAGAAAAAATAAGCGCATGCAAACCACATTTAATACACCGGATACTCCGCCCAAGATCCGCTTGCAAAATTTGTCCAAGAGTTTTTCGACGGCAGGCGGCATTGTAACGGCGCTCGATAACGTCTCGTTGGATATTCCGACCGGTTGTTTCTTCATGATTGTCGGCCCCAGCGGCTGCGGCAAAACCACCTTGCTGCGCATTCTGGCTGGTCTTGAAGAGCCGACTTCCGGCTGTGTCGAGGTCAGCGCGCCGGCGGCTAATCGTCCGGCCAATTCGATGGTTTTTCAGGGCGACTCGCTGTTTCCCTGGATGACCGTTTATGAAAATGCGGCCTATGGTTTGACGCTGCGCAAACGGCCGAAAGGCGAAATCGCCGAGGTGGTCGCGCATTACTTGGACCGCACCGGCATGCGCAAATTTGCGCATGCTTATCCGCATCAGTTGTCGGGCGGGATGCGGCAACGGGTATCGATCGCGCGCGCCTTCGCCAACGATCCAGACATCCTGTTGATGGATGAACCGTTCTCGGCGCTCGATGAGCAAAATAAGTTGCTGTTGCAGGAAGAGCTGTTGCGCATCTGGGAAGAAACCCGCAAGACCGTGCTGTTCATTACGCATAGCGTGGATGAGGCGGTGACGCTGGGCGATCGGATCATGGTCATGACAGCGCAACCGGGACGCACTAAACAGATTATCGACGTACCGTTCGAGCGGCCCCGCGAAGTGTTGGCGCTACGCGCCCGGCCGGCGTATGGCGAGTTGGTGTATTCGATTTGGGGGCAGTTGCGCGATGAAGTGCAAACCGCACGCACGCAGGGCGAAGGGAGTGTCAAAGCATGAGCCTCTTATCCGAGGGTTCAGAGACCTTACCGAAGATTAAAGCAACTGGCAGCGGCTGGAGGCTCAGCGCCGGCAACCGCGATCGCCTGATCAGCGCCGCCTCGCCGTTCGTGCTGTTGATCATCTGGGAAATTCTGGTACGCGTCGGTTTTCTCGATGCCCGATTTTTTCCCGCGCCTTCCAGTATCTTCTCGACTTTGGTGGATCTGATCCGCGACGGCAGCTTATGGAGTAATACCTGGGCTACTTTGCTGCGCCTGTTCTGGGGCTTTTTCCTGGGCGGTATTCCAGGCTTGCTGCTGGGGATTGCGATGGGTTTGAATCGCCCGTTGCGGGCCTTTGTCGATCCGCTGATTGCGACCACTTATCCGGTGCCGAAAAGCGCAATCTTTCCATTGATCCTGCTCATTTTCGGTCTCGGCGAAGGCTCCAAGATTGTGATGGTGGCCATCGGTGTGTTTTATCCGGTGCTGATCAATTCGACTATCGGGGTACTCGAAATCAACAAGATTTATCTTGATGTCGGACGCAATTTCAAGGCCAGCCGCTGGCAGACTTTCAGCACCATCGCCTTTCCCGGCGCGGTGCCGCATATTATGAGCGGCATCAAATTGGGCCTCGGTTTGGGATTGATGTTGATTGCGATCGCGGAGATGATCGGCGCTAAAAGCGGGCTCGGCTACATGATCTGGAATGCTTGGGAAATTCTTTCGGTGGAGACTATGTATGTGGGTCTGATCGTGATTGCGTTGCTGGGTTTTTTGTTCTCGATGGCGCTTAATGAAATTGAACGTAAGTTGGTGCCTTGGAAAAATTCGCGCTGACTTTGTTGTGGGTGTGTTCTTTAAACGTCAGGCGGGCTGTGGCGGCTGGTTGTACTTCGTTCGTGTCATTCCGGCCTGCGGCCTCCCTTCTTTACCTCACTGCGCACAACCAGCCGCCACAGCCCGCCTGACGTTCTTTACCTTCATTTAGGGCATTCCAGCGGGCCAGCGCCAAACGCAGGCTGATCTGGATCGATGTAAATCTTGCCATCGACCGCGTGGACGCTGTAGGTGCGTAGTGGAATCATGCACGGCGGCGAGATCACTTCGCCGGTGCGGATGTTGAATGCGCCGTTGTGGAAATCGCATTCGATCACATCGCCCTCGATATAACCTTCCGACAGCGAACCAGGGCCGTGCGTGCACATATCGTCAGTCACGTAGAACTGATCGTCGATATTGAACACCGCCAACGTCAAGCCGCCATCGGTTTCGACTTTGATGGCGGCGCCTGGCGCAACGTCGGTGCTGGGACAGAGTTCAAGCAGGTGCAGCAGATGAAAGTCTTTGGTCTCAGTCATGGTATTGAAGGCGCACTCGGTGCGTGATTAGTTTAATTATTGATGGAAGACGGCATCGTAAAACCGCCATTGTCGTGTTCCCGCTAATTTTCGTTGGCGCAAGAATGCGTGAAATGATATCGTAAATTCGTTTAAAGGAACAGTATTCCGTATAGAGGAACATAAGATTGCTCGGCTCCCCTAAAAAAAGTGCGGCACATATTCAGGCTCTGGAACAGATCGCCGGATGGACGCGTGCGCGTTTTTCATTGCCGGCCGAGACGGTGGTGCTGGTGTCGGAAATGGCTTGCAGCCAGCCCGGTTGTCCGCCGCTGGAAACGGTGGTTGTTTTCTGGGAAGGTGAAAACCGCTACCAGTTTAAATTTTTTAATATTGCGGAGGCAGTCGGCGAAGACGATCTGCCGCCTTACTGGATGAAGCCGGGATTGCTGGGTGGTGAATGGGGGGATTGCTGTTGATCGTGCTGCTGCGCAGTGTGAGGGGTATCGTATTTCATCAGAAAATGTTCCGAGTTGTGCAAGTGATCGATGTTGGTAAATACGGCCTGCGGAATTTCGAATGCACATTCGGTTTCGAGCTTATGAAACATTGCTTTCAGCGCATGCACATATTCCAGCGGATTGCATTGTTTGTTGGCCTGCGCTAATTGTTTGTAGGCAAAGTATAACTTCTGAAGTTTCAGCCAAAAATCCTTATCTTTGTTTTCGAGGTCTTTATATATTTCATAAGCGTCAAATGCATTGCTCTGCTGCACTTCGCCGGTGTAGACAAGATGGAGCGCATAGTTATGCACGCATGCTTCTACATAGCCATCGACATGCTCTTGTTGGATCAATGCATGATCGGGGTCGCGTTTGATCATGTCGAAGATATCCTCTGCGGCATCAAACTGAGGCTTGTTTATCGGATTCTGAATGGCGCCTCGCAATTGGAATTTGAGCGCCAGTTCTTTATAGGCAGGCTTCCATTGTTTCGTTGCAGTCTCGGCCAGCGTTTGCGCTCTCTCGTAAAGCGTCAAAGCATAGGTGTGATCGCGAAGTGTCGGCGATTCGATTTTCTCCAGACTAATTAACATGGCATTCAATAAATCGAATTGCGCGGCGTGGTCTTGATCCGGACGCGTATCCGGTACGGTAAATAGGCTTGAGGGAATTGACGGGATGGCGGTTAGAGGCACAGCGGTTCCTGGATGAAATTGTGGAGATCATCGGGATTTTGAAGCAAGTCGAGGGGGGTGATAAAGGGGGGGAATGCGGGGGCTGAAACTGCGGAAATAAAATAATACGGTGAAATATCAACCAGCCGCAGCCGTGGCCCGCTCCAGAAAATCCAACAAGCGCGCCGTCGTATTCTGCTCGTCCTGATCGTCCGGCGCGATATCCCAATACTCAGACTTGGGCAGGCATTCCTGTAGATAACGCGCCGCCGATGTCGCGTGCGAGGCATCGCGGCCCGGCACGATGAGTGCTGGGATAGCCAGCCGCATCAAATCCTCCGGTTCTGCGCCGGGCGCGGTATCGCGATCGATCAAGCTGCGTCCCATGGCAGCGACGATGAGTTTGTATTGATCGATGTTCTGCTTCGCATACGCGGCCGCGAACGCAGGATTGCTGCGCAGTACCGAAGCCCACGGTCCGCCGCGTGGATCGGCGCCGAAGGCCTTGCCGTCCTTGGCCACCAGTGCGGCGACTGCTGCCAGCCCGTTCTGATGCACGAACGCCAGATGTTCGGCAAAGCGCTGATGACTGCTCAGCCGATACTTGGCGCCGCCGACCGGCCAGTACAGCACCATGCTCATGGTGGCTTCGGGATAAGCCACGCCGAACGCCAGCACCGGGCAGCATCCCATGCAGCCGCCCATGATGTGCGCGCGGGGGATACCCAAGTGATCGAGCAGGCCCTTGCCTTGCGCGACATAGTCGGCCCAGCGCACATGCTCGACGCGGCCATCCGATTGCCCGGTTTCGCGGCGATCGAATACGATGCATTGGTATTTTTTGCGCAGGTTTTCCAAGGGCTTGGTGCGCACGTAGACGCCCAGCGATGACCATTTTTCGATGGTGGCGTCGAAGCCGCCGGGCGAGAACATCAGCAAGGGCGGGCCGTCGCCGATGACGTCATAGCGGGTTGAGAGGCCGTCGATCATTGCGGTAGGCATGCGGTTTTCCTTCAGGGAGCAGAGTTGATTTTGATGCCGCCTTTGATCTGGCGCGAGGCGCGCACATCGTCGGCAAAGGCGTTGATCGCGTCGAGGGTGATCTGGGCGACATTGGCG
>DATMOE010000239.1:0-6064 GCA_035568435.1 Herbaspirillum sp.
CTGGTGATCGTGGCGGTTGTCAAATTACTGTTGGACTGGTTTTTTTCATCCGAAATCGGCTTGGCGATGCGCGCCACCGGCGCCAATCCCCGCATGGCGCGCTCGCAGGGCATTTCGACCGATCGCGCGATTCTGCTTGGCATCGCGCTGGCCAATAGTTTGGTGGCGCTGGCGGGCGCTTTGTTTGCACAAACGCAGGGCGGCTCCGACATTTCCATGGGCATAGGCACGATTGTGATTGGTTTGGCTGCGGTGATTGTCGGCGAAAGCATTCTGCCGGCGCGGCGTATGGTCTACACCACGCTGGCGGTGATCCTGGGCGCGATCCTGTATCGCTTCTTTATTGCGCTGGCGCTCAACAGCGATTTCATCGGCTTGCAGGCGCAGGATTTGAATCTGGTGACGGCATTGCTGGTCACGATTGCGCTGGTCATCCCAATGGCCAAGCGCAAGTGGAAATTGCGCAGAAGGGCTAGGGCATAACATGTTACAAGCAGACGATTTACACATCACGTTCAATCCCGGCACGCCCATCGAAAATCGGGCATTGCGCGGCTTGAATCTGACCATCCCGACCGGCCAGTTCGTGTCGGTTATCGGTTCCAACGGCGCCGGCAAGTCGACCTTTCTAAATGCGATTTCGGGCGATTTACTGACCGATCGCGGTAATGTGAAGATCGACAGCATCGACGTCACGCGCAAGCATGCGTGGCAGCGCGCGAATCTGGTGGCGCGGGTATTTCAAGATCCGATGGCCGGCACTTGCGAAGCATTGACGATTGAAGAAAACATGGCGCTGGCAATGGCGCGCGGCAAACCGCGCGGTCTTGGCTTCGCGATTCACGGCTCGATGCGCGAGCTGTTTCGCGAAAAGCTGGCCATCCTCAATCTGGGCCTGGAAAACAGGCTGTCGGATCACATAGGCTTGTTGTCCGGCGGTCAGCGTCAGGCGGTCAGTTTGCTGATGGCATCGCTGCAACCGTCGCGCATTTTATTGTTGGACGAACATACGGCGGCGCTGGACCCGAAGACTGCCGATTTCGTTTTGAAACTGACTGCCAAAATTGTATCCGAGAGCAAGCTGACCACCATGATGGTCACGCACAGCATGCGTCAGGCATTGGACTATGGCGAGCGCACCGTCATGCTGCATCAAGGACAAGTCGTGCTGGATGTGGAAGGTGAAAAGCGCGCCGGCCTGGACGTACCGGATTTATTAAGGATGTTCGAAAAAACACGCGGTGAAACAATCACGGACGACAGCCTTTTGCTAGGTTAAAAAAAAGAAGACGAAACTCAAGCCCCGCCCAAAAACCCATTCTGCCGCCAAGCCTCATAAACCACCACAGCAACAGTATTAGAAAGATTCAAACTCCGATTATCGGGCCGCATCGGCAGCCGGATTCTCTGTGACAGCGGAAACTGCTCACGCCGCTCTGGCGCCAGTCCCCGCGTTTCGGAGCCGAAAACAAAAACATCCCCCGGCCGGAACGCCACACTGGCAAATGGCGTAGAACCATGCGTAGTCAACGCAAACATCCGCGTCGGATCAAAATTTTCTTCCAATGCGATTTTCTGTTTGAACGACTCCCAATCGGGATGCACCCGCATCGTTGCATAGTCGTGATAATCGAGCCCGGCACGTCGCATCTTGGCATCATCCAACGGAAACCCGAGTGGCTCGACCAAATGCAACTGCGCGCCTGTATTGGCGCACAAACGAATAATATTGCCGGTATTCGGTGGGATTTCCGGCTCAACCAATACAACGTGAAACACAATTCTCTCCAGTACATGATATGCGGCAGCCGCAGATTACCGCAGTGTGCGGGCGAACACCAGATTCGTGATGCGCGCTGCGCCGTAGTGTTTTAACGTTGCGGCGATTTCGTTAAGTGTTTGCCCGGTAGTGATGACATCATCGACGACACCGATATGCATGCCGGCGAGTTTATCTGCGTAGCGCTGGCAAACATCGAATGCGCCGGAGACATTATTGCGCCGCTGCTGCGGCGCCAGCAGCGATTGCGACCGGGTATCACGGATACGCAACAGCAATTGCGGCGCCAATGCAATGCCGGTCAAACGCGCCAGCGGTTTGGCGATTTCGAGCGTTTGATTAAAACCCCTGACCCTCAAGCGCATTGCACTGAGCGGCACGCCGGTAATGAGCGTGGGTAATGTAGATACCGCAGACGGCGTGCCGATTGCGCCAAAACGCAACAGGGCATCGGCCAGCAACCGCGCAAACACCGGCGCCAGTGCGAGTTTGTCGCCGAACTTCAATGCCAGCACCAATTGATCGAGCGGCGCGACGTAATCGGTCGTGACCACCGTGGCATCGTAGGCGGGCGGTTCGCGCAGACAATCGCCGCAACGCAGATGGTTATCCGTGCGTTCGCCCATGGACGGCAGCGGCATTGCGCAGACCCGGCAGCGAATGCGGGCTTGCGTAAAAAATTGCTGCCGGCAGAATTCACATAAGGCATCGCACGCATGCTGTCCGCACAGGACGCAGGACGAGGGTATCAGATGATGCAAGCCGGAGCGCACGACCGATCGCAGCGAAAAACGGGACAGAAAGCCGATCATCAGTATAAATATCCGCAAACGTGTAAACTAGCCGCGATTATCCCATCAGCCAGCAATGCACATGACGTTTTCCGTATCGCCTCCTGATACCAATCTCAGTGCGCCCATCGATTTATCGTTGGTGCGGCGCTTGTTTGCGCAACCGCAACGCGTGGCGGAATCCCTGTTTTTACGGCGCGAGATTGCGGCGCGCATGCACGAGCGCTTGGCGCTGATCAATCTGACGCCGCGCCACGTGCTCGATGCCGGCTGCGGCGAAGGCGCCGATATCTTTACATTGCAAGATCGCTTCAGCGGCGCGCAAGTATTGGGCCTGGATGGTTCGCCCGGTATGCTGGCGCTAGCCCGGCAGCGCATGGCGGCCAGTCAACCGCTGGTCAGCAAATTGCTGACGCGCTGGCTGCCGATCGTCAACCAGGCGGCGCGTGCCGGCGACGCGGATTTGATCGCCGGCGATTTTGCTGCGCTGCCGTTCGGGCCGAATACGCTCGATATGATCTGGTCCAATCTGGCCTTGCCGTGGCATCCCCAGCCCGACAAAGTATTTGCCGAATGGCGCCGCGTGATGCGGGTCAATGGCCTGGTCATGTTTTCCTGTTTCGGGCCTGACACCTTAAAACAACTCAATGCGGCGTTCGCAGAAATCGATCTGGCGCCCCATGTGCTGCCGTTTGTCGATATGCACGATCTGGGCGACATGTTGGTCAATGCAGGATTTTCGACGCCGGTGATGGATATGGAGACGATTACCGTCACCTACGGCGCGCCGGAAAAATTACTGGCAGAGGTGCGGGCATTGGGCGGCAATCCCCTGCATACCCGTCGCCGCGGTTTGCTCGGACGTGGCGCGCACGCCCGTCTGATCGAACATTTATGGTCGCAGCGCGATGCCGGCGGCCGCATTCCGCTGACGTATGAAGTGGTATTCGGGCATGCATTCAGACCGCTGCCGAAAACGACCGATAGCGGCGAGGCAATTATTCGGTTTGAGCCAAAAAAGCGTTAGAGCAGGTTAAGCAATCTCTGATTAATAAGCTATAACCCGGCGCTAACGCGGCTCTAAGGCCCCATTACGTAGGTAACGGGAAGGGATTTCAAGCTGGCAAACTAGCGCCTCTAGCCCGGTTTATTCGCTTGATAACATGTCCTTTTACCCCTTATACTCCTGCGGTTATGAGCTTGCCGGGCGCTTGTCGGCGAGCAACTTTGTCTGGACATGGAGCGCTCCATGGAGACGTCAGCGGTATCGCAGCGATGGGAATTGAAGCGTAATTGTTCTGTTACGCCTCGCCAGCTAGCCGGTATTTACGCAGCTTTATGTTGCGCTTCGCTGATGGTGGCGCTGGTATGTGTTTGGCAGGGGGCCTGGTTCGTTCTGGTGTTTGCAGTGCTGGAACTGAGCGCGGTCGGTGCGGCGTTTCTGGTGTATGCACGGCACGCGACCGATGCCGAGTACATAGCGCTGGCGCCGGACAGCCTGGTCGTGGAAGTGGTAGAGGGGACAATTGTAAAGAAATTCAGTTTCGATCCGCGCCGCACACGGGTCGATGTGGCTGATGGCCGATCGGGGCTGGTGGTGCTGGAGGGATGTGGCGCCAAAGTCGAAGTAGGACGCTTCCTGACGCCGTGGAAACGCCGCGAATTGGCGCAGCAACTGAAGCGGGCGCTGCCCGGCGGTTTCAATGCGCATTAGTAATGATTCAAGTAAAAGTAAAAATAATTCTTATATCTGGTATTTGAGGAAATCATGAAATTTACGAAGCGCCTTCAATCGTTGATGCTTGGTGCATCGTTCCTGGCTGCCGGGGTTCCGGCGTGGGCAGTTGTCGATAGTCAGGGCGGTCCGGCAGTACTTCAGTTGAACTTCCAGCCGCCTGTGACGCCGATCGCGCGTCAAATCTATTCACTTCACACACTCATGCTGATCATCTGTCTGGTGATCTTCCTGGCAGTGTTCGGGGTGATGTTCTATTCGATCCTGAAACATCGCAAATCGCTGGGCCACAAGTCGGCCAGCTTCCACGAAAGCACAACGGTTGAAATCGCCTGGACCGTTATTCCGTTCCTGATCGTCATCGGCATGGCCTTGCCGGCCACCAAAACCGTGGTCGCGATGAAGGATACGTCGAATGCCGATCTGACCATCAAGGTCACCGGCATGCAATGGAAGTGGGGCTACGATTATCTCAAGGGCGAAGGCGAAGGCATTGCCTTCTTGTCCACGCTGTCCACGCCGCATGAGCAAATCGTCGATTCAAGCAAAGTCAAAGACGACAACTATCTGCTGGAAGTCGATAATCCGATGGTGGTTCCCGTCAACCAGAAAGTGCGTCTGGTGCTCACTGCCAACGACGTGATCCACTCGTGGACTATTCCGGCATTCGGCGTTAAGCAGGATGCGATTCCAGGCTTCGTGCGCGATACCTGGTTCAAGGCGGAAAAGGTCGGTACTTACCGCGGTCAGTGCGTCGAATTGTGCGGCAAGGATCATGCGTTCATGCCGATTGTCGTCACGGTCCTCAGCGAACCCGATTATAAAATCTGGGCCGATGGCAAGAAAAAGGAAATGGCAGCCAAGGCTGACGATCCGACCAAGACCTGGACCATCGACGAATTGAAAACACGCGGCGAAAAAGTCTTCAATGCCAATTGCGCAGTCTGCCATCAAGTCAACGGCAAAGGCGGCGGCGCTTTCCCTGCGCTGGACGGCGACCAAGTCGTCAACGGGCCGCGCGCCTTACAGATCACGACGGTGCTCAACGGTCGCAACGCTATGCCTGCATGGAAATCGGTCTTGAACGATACGGAAATTGCTGCGGCGATTACTTATACGCGTAATGCCTGGTCTAACCACGCTCAAGAAAATATCGTTCAACCGGCTGAAGTTCTGGCTGCTCGCAAGTAATTGACATTGGGGGATTGAAATGAGCACAACAACAGTCGATCACGCACACGGCCACGACCACTCTCACGACGACCACGCGCATCATGGCGCGCCTCACGGCTGGCGGCGCTGGTTATTTGCGACCAACCACAAAGACATCGGTACGCTTTACCTGTGGTTCTCTTTCACCATGCTGCTGTACGGTGGCACGCTGGCACTGATGATTCGCACCGAACTGTTTAAGCCGGGCCTGCAGTTTTTCCGTCCTGAATTCTTTAATCAACTGACCACGATTCACGGCATCATAATGGTGTTCGGCGCGATCATGCCGGCCTTCGTCGGTTTCGCCAACTGGATGATTCCGCTGCAAATCGGCGCCTCCGATATGGCGTTTGCGCGGATGAACAACTTCTCGTTCTGGCTGTTGCCGCCTGCGGCGATTCTGCTGACCATTTCCTGGTTCGTTCCAGGCGGTGCGACTGCTGCCGGCTGGACGCTGTATGCGCCGCTGTCGACGCAAATGGGTCCAGGCATGGACTTCGCCATTTTCGCGATCCACATCATGGGCGCATCGTCGATCATGGGTTC
>DATMOE010000240.1:0-2172 GCA_035568435.1 Herbaspirillum sp.
GCAATGACGGCCAAGCCGGATGCCGGCGCCATTGTCGGCCAAACTGCGGTACCGATCCTGCCCGACGACACCGCCTACGACGTCTTCCGCAAAGTCACCGTTGCCGCCGAGCAAACCTTGTGGAATGCGCTGCCGGCGATGCTCGACGGCAGCGTTACCATGCTGCCCAACGATCTGTCCAAAGGCAGTTATTACGGCCGCCGCGTCGCAGCGGACGGTTTAATCGACTGGCAAAAACCCGCCCAGCAAATCCATAATCTGGTGCGCGCCGTCGCCCCACCCTACCCCGGCGCGTTCGAGCTGATCGGGGATGATAAAATCACGGTTTTAAAAACCAGAATGCCTGTCGCAGGAACAAATACAGACGCGGTACTGCACGGCAACACGCAAAACCGAATCTTTGACAACGGCAAGCTGTATCTGCGTTGCGGCGATGGCCGCTATCTGCAAATACTGGGCATCAGGATCAATGATCAGGATGCTTCTCTTCAACAATATTTAAAATACTTTGCGGCCTAAAACCCGTGCTATCCCTATGAAAAAAGTTCTAATTCTCGGCGTCAACGGTTTCATCGGCCATCATCTGTCCAAGCGCATTCTGGAAACCACCGACTGGCATGTCTACGGCATGGACATGATGAGCGACCGCATCGCCGATCTGCTGGACAATGCCGCCTATAAAAAGCGGATGCACTTCTTCGAAGGCGATATCACGATCAATAAGGAATGGGTTGAATACCACGTCAAGAAATGCGACGTCATTCTGCCTTTAGTCGCCATCGCCACGCCGTCGACCTACGTCAAACAGCCGCTGCGCGTATTCGAACTGGACTTCGAAGCCAATCTGCCGATCGTCCGCCAGGCTGCCCAATACAAGAAACACCTGGTATTCCCATCGACCTCGGAAGTCTACGGCATGTGCCACGACGACGAATTCGATCCCGAAGCCTCGGAACTGATCTGCGGACCGATCAACAAGCCGCGCTGGATTTACTCCTGCGCCAAGCAATTGATGGATCGCGTGATCTGGGGTTATGGCATGGAAGGCCTGAACTTCACGCTGTTCCGTCCCTTCAACTGGATCGGCGCCGGACTGGACTCCATCCATACGCCGAAAGAAGGCAGCTCGCGCGTGGTGACGCAATTCTTCGGCCATATCGTGCGCGGCGAAAATATTTCGCTGGTCGACGGCGGTCAGCAAAAACGGGCCTTCACTTATATCGACGACGGTATCGATGCACTGATCAAAATCATCGCCAATAAAGGCGGCGTCGCCAGCGGCAAAATCTATAACATCGGCAATCCAAGCAACAACTATTCGATCCGCGAACTGGCCGACATGATGCTCAAGCTGGCGGCCGAATATCCTGAATATGCGGATTCCGCCAAAAAGGTCAAACTGGTCGAAACCACTTCGGGCGCTTATTACGGCGCCGGTTATCAGGACGTGCAGAACCGCGTGCCGAAAATCACCAATACCTGCGACGAACTCGAATGGCAACCGACGACTGTGATGGCGGACACGCTGCGCAATATTTTCGATGCCTATCGCGGCCAAGTGGGCGCAGCCAAAGCGCTGATGGACTAAACCTTGCCCGTCATCGCACTCAAAATCGATGCCGATACCGAACGCGGTACGCGCATCGGCGTCCCGAATCTGGTGCGCCAGTTGCAACGTTACGAGGCCAACGCCAGTTTTTTGTTTTCACTGGGGCCGGATCATACCGGCTGGGCGCTCAAGCAAGTGTTTCGTCCGGGCTTTTTCAGCAAGGTATCGCGCACGTCGGTCGTGGAGCACTATGGCCTGAAAACGCTGATGTACGGCGTGCTGCTGCCGGCGCCGGATATCGGCCGCCGCTGTGCCGCACAAATGCGCGCTGCACGCGATGCGGGCTTTGAATGCGGCATTCATACCTGGGATCACCGGGTATGGCAGGACCATGTCAAAACCCGCGATCCACAATGGACGCAGGAAATCATGCAGCGCGCGCATCAGCGCTTTATCGACATTTTCGGCGCCGCGCCGCTGACACACGGCGCCGCCGGCTGGCAAATGAACGGCGCCGCGTTCCGTCAACTCGACACTTTCGGCATGGCCTATTCCTCCGATGGGCGCGTGCTGCTCAACGAAGACGGCAGCATGACCTCGCCGCAGGCCGGCCCGCATCGTCT
>DATMOE010000241.1:0-8450 GCA_035568435.1 Herbaspirillum sp.
CGTTCGGACGTTGCAGGTTTCGATCTGAGCACGACCGGTGAATTCACCCGTTTCTCCAGCCCCAATCTGGTCGGCGGCGATCGTACTTCGATTACGCCCAAGATTTCCTATCCGAGTCTCGGCACCAGCTATTATCTGACGCCGACAGTTTCCATGGATGCGACCAACTACCGCCTGAACAATCAGGTTCCGGGCGCGCCTGTCGATCTGAACCGCGTGACGCCCACGTTCGCGGTGGACAGCGGACTGACATTCGAGCGCGACGCCAATTTTTTCGGTCGCTCGATGACACAGACTTTTGAGCCGCGACTCTATTATTTGCGCACGCCGTATCGTGATCAGAGCCAATTCCCCGTATTCGATACGGCGCTGGCAGATTTTAATTTCTCATCGATTTTCAGCGACAATCGTTTCGTCGGCCGCGACCGCATCAGCGACGCCAATCAAATCACTTTCGGCGCCACATCGCGTTTCATTGAAAGCAACGGCACGGAGCGCATGCGCGTGGCCGTCGCGCAGCGGTTTTATTTTGCGCAACCGCGTGTCGATCTCCCCGGCACGATTGTGACCCAGAGCAGCAAATCGGATTTGCTGGCGGGGCTCACCGGTCAGATTACCAACGAGCTTAGCACCGACAACGCCGTGCGATACAGTCAGAGTTTGTCTTCGTTCGTCCAGGCCGATTACGGCGTGCGTTGGGAGCCGGCGCCTAAAAAGGTGTTGAATTTGTCTTATCGTCTGGATACAGTCAACCAGGTTATAGGGTCGAACGGCCTCCTCGAAAACGTAAAACAGTATGATTTGTCCGGCCAATGGCCGCTGAGCGCCCGTTGGTATGGCGTCGGCCGGATAAACTATTCGATACCCGACAAAACCGTCACAGAAGGCTTGGCGGGATTGGAATATCGGGCCGATTGCTGGGTGTTCAGGATCGTTGCACAACGACTGCCGACATCGACAGCACAGGCCACCACCTCTTTCTTTATTCAACTGGAGCTCAATGGTTTTGCCAAAATTGGCTCTAACCCGATGGATGCATTGACCAGCAGCATTCCAGGCTATCAGGCGGTCAACAAGCCTGATACGCTTCCCCGTAACTGATCGGATAACACTCACTCATGAACGTTTCTTTCAATATGCGTAACGTCGCTTCCTTTATGTCCAGAATGTCCAGAATCAAATATTCCATTGCACTGTTGTGCGCCAGTTTTCTCGCTGCCCCCGCTGGCTATGCGCAATATGCCGTGCCGCCCATGGTGCGGCCCCAGCCCGCTGCGGCTGCGCCTGCAGCACCGGCGCAGCAGGCATCACAGGCGCGGCCGCAATCGAACGAACCGCAATTCGTCGATGGCATTCTGGTTGTGGTCAATAATGAGGTGATTACACGCAGGGAACTGTTCGACCGTATCAACCTGGTGGAAAAGCGCATGACAGCGCAGAACGTGGCATTGCCGCCGCGCAACCAGATTCAAGCGCAAGTGCTGGAACGGATGATTGTCGAACATGCCGAAACGCAACAGGCCAAAGAAGATGGCATCGTGGTCGATGACGCAACGCTGGACAAGGCGATCGAAAACATTGCAGCGCAGAACAAATTAAGCATGCCGCAATTCCGCGCGCAATTGGAACAACAGGAAGGCATTGCCTATCCGGCATTCCGTGAACAGATTCGCGGTGAAATCCTGATGCAACGCGTGCGTGAGCGCGAAGTCGATACCAAGGTTCAGATCTCCGATTCGGAAATCGACAACTATCTGGCGGCGCAAGCAAAAAACGGTCCGCAAACGCAAGAAGTGGACGTTGCGCAAATCATGATCCGGGTACCGGATAATGCGACGCCGGCGCAACTGGCTGAGCGACGCAAACGTGCCGAAGATGTTTATCAGCAAGTGCATACGGGCGGCGATTTCGGCAAGCTGGCGGCGTCTTATTCGGATGCTAGCGATGCATTGACCGGCGGCGATCTGGGCTGGCGCACGCCGGATCATTTACCGCCATTATTTGCGGACGCGGTGGTTAATCTGACGCCGGGCCAACTGGCGCCGGTGATTCGCAGCGGCGCCGGTTTTTATATTCTGAAGCTGGTGGACCGTCGTATGACCACCTCCGCCCCCGTAGTGCCGGCCGTCCAGCAGACCCACGCACGTCATATCCTGATCAAAGTGACGCCGACTGTGACGGCTGCCGATGCACGCCGCATACTGACCGAATTGAAACAGCGTCTGGACAATCACGCCGCGACCTTCGAGGATTTGGCGAAATTGTATTCCAATGATGCATCGGCATCGAAAGGCGGCGATCTCGGCTGGATTTATCCTGGCGATACCGTGCCGGAATTTGAAAAGGCCATGAATGCGCTGCAGGTGGGGCAGGTCAGCGAGCCGATTGAATCGCAGTTCGGCTTTCACTTGATTCAGGTGCTTGAGCGCAAGTCTGACGATATGTCGGCGGACCGCCAGCGTGCCGCGGCACGCGAGGCAATCCGCCAGCGCAAGATAGAAGAAGCGACCGACGAATGGTTGCGCCAATTGCGTGACCAGGCTTACGTCGAATACCGTACGGATAATTGATCGCGCATCTTGATAACGATGGTCAATGATGGTTAATAATAATCGGCCGGTGCTGGCCATCACCTGCGGCGAACCGGCCGGTATCGGACCGGAAATCGCGCTCAGGGCAGCCTGGGCCTTGCGCGCCGATGTCAACAGTATTCTGATTGGCGATGCGGCGTTGCTGGGCCGCACGGCGCAGGCACTGAATGCAGCCTCCGACATCCCGCTCGATGCACCCATAGCGCTAGCGGTAATCGCGTTAAACGCCTGGCAGGAAAGTAACGCATCGCCATCACCATCGCCGGCCACGCAACTGACGGTAATCGATTGCCCGCTGGCCGCGCCTGTCGTCGCCGGCCGGCTCGATCCGCGTAATGGCCTGGCGGTATTGCAGACGCTGGATATCGCGATTGCCGGCACGCAGGCGGGGCGTTTCGATGCCATCGTCACCGCGCCGCTGCAAAAAAGTACGATTAACGATGCCGGTGTCCCTTTTACCGGGCATACCGAATATCTGGCTGAGCAAACCGGTACTGGGCAAGTCGTCATGATGCTGGCGGGCGCGCCGCCGGCGGCATCCGGTTCCACGCTGAAGTATTTGCGTGTCGCGCTGGCCACGACGCATTTGCCGCTGAAAGATGTCTCTGCAGCGATCAGCTACGAAGGCCTGACGCGCACCCTGGATATCCTGCAACAGGATCTGCAACAAAAATTCGGCATCCCGCACCCGCGTATTCTGGTAACGGGACTGAATCCGCATGCAGGCGAAAACGGTTATCTGGGACATGAAGAAATTGATGTAATCGAACCCGCCATCAAGGCGGCGCAGGCGCGCGGCATCAATGCCAGCGGTCCCTATCCTGCCGATACCTTATTCCAGGACAAATATTTACAGCACGCCGATTGCGTGCTGGCGATGTATCACGATCAGGGTTTGCCGGTGCTCAAGTTCGCCACTTTCGGCCATGGCATCAACGTGACGCTGGGCCTGCCGTTCATCCGTACCTCAGTCGATCACGGCACTGCGCTCGATCTTGCCGCAACGGGCGTCGGCCGGGCCGATCATCAGAGCATGATCGCCGCCATCGAAGCCGCCGCCGCAATGGCGCAAATCGGCAAAAACAAAAGTCAATAATGAAACATATTCCGCGTAAGCGCTTCGGTCAGAATTTTCTGACCGATCAACTCGTTCTGTACAACATTATCGAGGATATCGCGCCGGCTGCCGACGACACGATGGTTGAAATCGGACCTGGTCTGGGAGCGATGACAAAACTGCTGCTGGAATCGCTCAAGCAATTACATGTGGTGGAGCTCGATCGCGATCTGGTGGCGCGCCTGGAACAGAACTTTGCCGCAGACCGGTTGGTGGTGCATTCCGCCGATGCGCTCAAATTCGACTTTGCTTCGATCGCAGCGCAAGCACAGCAACGGAGCGGGCAAAAACTGCGGGTAGTCGGTAATCTGCCTTACAACATTTCAACGCCGCTGCTGTTTCATCTGGCAGAGTTTGCGCCGCTGGTGCAGGACCAGCATTTCATGCTGCAAAAGGAAGTCGTGGAACGGATGGTGGCCGCGCCGGGCAGCAAGGCCTTCGGCCGGCTGTCGGTGATGCTGCAATGGCGTTACCGGATGGATTTGCGTTTTATCGTGCCGCCGACCGCCTTCGATCCGCCGCCGCGCGTAGAGTCGGCCATCGTGCGCATGATACCGATTGCACAACCGCTGCAATGTGCACTACCGGCGTTGGAGCAAGTCGTCACCAAGGCGTTTTCGCAACGGCGCAAGGTGATTCGTAATTGCGTTGCCGGTTTGCTGCTGGAACAGGATCTGATCGATGCTGGGATTAATCCGCAGGACCGGCCCGAAGCGGTGCCGGTCGAGCGGTTTGTTGCGCTGGCTAATATTCTCAGCCGGAAATGAGCGATTAATTCATCGCTTAATAATCGCTTAGTAATCGATTAATACTCGCTGCCGCGCTCAATCAATTCGATCTTATAACCATCCGGGTCCTGCACAAAAGCGATCACTGTATTGCCGCCTTTAACCGGCCCGGCTTCGCGGGTAACGGTGCCGCCTTGCGCCTTGACGCTGCTGCAAGTCGCCGCTGCATCCGCAACCTCAATGGCGATATGGCCGTAAGCGCCTCCCAGATCGTATTTTTCTACGCCGTAATTGAAAGTCAGCTCCAGTTCGGCGTGTTCTGGATTCTTGCCGTAACCGAGATAGGCCAGCGTGTATTGCTGTTCTGGACGGTCGACCGTGCGCAGCAGGGTCATGCCTAACTGTTTGGTATAAAAAGCGATGGATTTTTGCATGTCGCCGACGCGAAGCATGGTGTGAAGAATGCGCATGAGATCACCTGAAAAAGAGGGGTTTGAAAAAATTCTTGCGGAATAAATAACTTGAGAGCGGTGCAAAAGCAGGCATCAAGCATTGAAAGCCGAGAGCCGCCGATATGGACGAAACGCGTTCTAAAAAATCGGCAGGGTTTCCGGCGCGCTATCGCGCAAGGCTTTCTTGGCGCTCTCGAATTCCGGGAAAATAGATTGTACCGTAGCCCAGAATTTCGGGCTGTGGTTCATCTCGCGCAGATGCGACAGCTCATGGGCGATCACATAATCGATCATCGGCAGCGCAAAATGCATCAGTCGCCAGTTCAGGCGGATTTTGCCGTCTGCGGTGCAGGAGCCCCATTGCGTGGTCGCCGACGATAAGGCAAAGGATTGATACGTCGCATTCAATTTTTCGGCATAAATCGGCAGGCGTTCGGCAAACAGCGCTTTGGCCTGGGTTTGCAGCCAGCCCTGCACGCGGTCTTTCAATTGCTGCTCGCCGGCGCCTTCCGGCAGGCAAATGGTCAGTTCGAGTGTCTGCGCGTCGTAAAGAATGCCGGCGTTCTGGGCCGCGCGAACCCGCAAGATAACGTCTTGTCCCAGATAGGGCAGTGTGGCGCCGTCACGCCATTGCATCGGCGGTTGCAGCCGCCGTGCCGAGCGTTCGCGGCGTTCGTGCAGCTTGCTGAAAATCCAGCGTTTCTTTTCCTGTATGACCTTTTCGATCTCGCTGATGGTGGCCCATTTCGGCGCGGTCACGCGCAAGCCGTCATCATTGATCAGGAAACCGATCGAACGCCGTTTGGAGCGTTGCAGTACGTAGTCGAGCATGTGCTCATCGACGTGCAGGCGGCGCCAGCCCGGTGCTACCGGCGGTGGCGGCAGATTGATTTCCGGCAGTGGCGCGGTGGCCGGCCCCGGCGATCGGAGCATGCCGGGCTGCACGTCGGCCGGTGCAAACAGATCGAGCTGTAGCGCAAGCTGCTCGGGACTTTGCTGCTGACGTTTTTGACGTAGTAGTTTCAAAATGGCCGTTGTTAAGAGACTAAATATCAGATTAAAACCGTTTAGTGAACTTTGTTGGTGCGGCCGGTGCGCTTGCCGGCATGGGCAGTTTGGTTGCGATAAACCGCCGGCGAAATCACGCGCATTTCAGATTCTATCCAATTTTCGACTTGTAGCGTCAGATCGGCCGGTTCCAGGCCTTCGGGCGAGATCGGCGGCCCAATGGAGACCGTGATCACGCCGGGTCGTTTAACGAAGGAATTCTTGGGCCAGCATTCGCCGGCATTGACGGCGATCGGCACCACGACTGTATTCGTCTCGACCGCCAGACGCGCGCCGCCATGCTTGTATTTACCTTTTTCGCCGACCGCAATCCGGGTGCCTTCCGGGAACATGATGACCCATTGACCATCGGCCAGGCGCTTGCGGCCATGCTCGACCACTTGTGCGAATGCATCGCGGCTGTTTCTTCGATCGATGGGAATCATGCGCAACAGGGCGATGCCCCAACCGAAAAACGGGATGTAAGTCAGCTCTTTTTTAAACACATACACCAGCGGACGCGGCATATACATCAGATAGAAGATGGTTTCCCAGGCCGATTGATGCTTGGACAAGAGAATCACCGGCTGATCGGGCAGATTTTCGACGCCCTTGATCCGATACTGGATGCCGCAAATGACTTTGGCCATCCAGATCACAAATACATTCCAGCGCGAAGTCCAGTAATACCGTTTGGCGTAGGGCAGCGGCGCAAACAGAAAACACGCCAGCGCCCAGATCACGGTGGCAACGGTCATCAGCGTAAAAAACAGCAGGGACCGCAGAAATAATGTGAAACGCAAAATCAACTCTCCTAAATGAGACGCGGGGCAGCGCTAAAGTAACGCATTATGACAACGTTTCTATTGGCGCGGGCGGTGTTCTGTCGGTGCTGAGCAGCACTTCGACGACTTCGGCCAGATCCGCATAAACTTTGGTGCCCGGTGGCAAACCGCCTTTGCTCATCGTGTCCTGCCCTTTACCGGTCAGCACCAGATAGGGGCGGCAGCCGACCACAAAGCCGGCCTGCAGATCGCGCAGTGAATCGCCGACGACGACCACGTTTTCATGCCGTAAATTGATCTCGAAGCGCTTTGCGATCTCCACCAGCATGCCGGATTTCGGCTTGCGGCAATCGCAATTGTCGTCCTGCGTATGGGGGCAGAAAAAAACGGCATCGATAGTGGCGCCGACCTGCTGGGCCGACGTATGCATTTTCTGATGAATGGCATTCAATGTCGCCATCGCGAAAAGGCCGCGCCCGACACCGGATTGGTTGGTCGACACCACGACGCGATAATCGGCCTGGTTCAGCCGCGCGATGGCTTCCAGCGAGCCGGGCAGCGGTATCCATTCTTCGGGTGTTTTGATGAAGGAATCCGAATCCTGATTGATGACGCCATCCCGATCCAGAATAATCAGCTTCATGTGTTCGCTCCCCATGCCAGATTTAGCATTCTTGGCATTCATCATTACGCGGCCAGCTTGGAAATATCGGCAACCCGGTTCAGCATGCGATGCAACTGCGCCAGTAATGCCAGACGATTGTTGCGCAATGGCAGATCTTCGGCCATCACCATGACATCGTTAAAGAACGCATCCACGCCTTCGCGCAATTGCGCCAGGGCTTTGAGCGCGCCGGCGAAATCGTTGCGCACGAAGGCGGTATCGATGTCCGGCGCCAGCTTCAGCATGGCCGCATACAGGTTTTGTTCCGCGTTTTCTTGCAGTAAATCGCGTTGCACCGTAGCTGCGATAGCCTGATTGGCGTGATCTGCGCCCTCGTTCTTTTTCAGGATATTGGTGATGCGTTTGTTGGCCGCAGCCAGCGCCTCGGCCTGCGGCAGCGCGGCGAAGGCCTGCACTGCGGCCAGCCGGGCGTCGATATCGGCCAGGATATCCGGTTGCTGCGCCACCACTGCCTCGATTTCATTCTGGGCATAACCGCGTTCGCGCAGTAAGCCGCGCAGCCGATCGTAAATGAAATTGGAGAGCTCGCTGCTGGGGTCTTTGAAATTAGGATTGTCCGCAAACAGCGCGCTGGCGTCGCTCAGCAATGCGACGATCGACAGCGGCAAGCGTTTCTCGACCAGCATGCGCAATACGCCCAGCGCATGGCGGCGCAGCGCGAACGGATCTTTGTCGCCGGTAGGCTGCAGGCCGATGCCCCAGATACCGACCAGCGTTTCCAGTTTGTCGGCCAGCGCCACCGCAGTGCCGGTCGCCGTCAGCGGCAGCGCATCGCCGGCGAAGCGGGGCTGGTAATGTTCGGCGGCAGTGCGGGCGACATCCTCGTGCTCGCCGTCATGCCGTGCATAGTAGCTGCCCATGATGCCTTGCAGTTCCGGGAATTCGCCCACCATGTCGGTCAGCAAGTCGGCTTTAGCCAGGAATGCGGCGCGTTGCGCCAGCGCTACATCATTGCCATCGCCGAGCATCGCCGCGATCCGGCCCGCCAGCGTCTGGATGCGTTCGGTGCGTTGCAACTGATTGCCCAATTTATTGTGATAGACCA
>DATMOE010000242.1:0-13443 GCA_035568435.1 Herbaspirillum sp.
CCCCTTACGGAAGCGTGGCCGAGCGGTTGAAGGCACCAGTCTTGAAAACTGGCGACGGGGTAACCCGTTCGTGAGTTCGAATCTCACCGCTTCCGCCAGAGACATAGTAAAAACGGGCCTTTACGGCCCGTTTTTATTTCCACCCCGCCATCCATCCCGCCATCATGGATGAAGTCATCGATTGGCTTGGGTTCTACAATCATCGCCGACTGCATTCGACCTTTGCAGTCCAGCCAGAGCGCCTCGTATAGCCATGAATTTGGCATGCTATCCGGTTCCGATCTTGTCAATACATTGGATGGCGGCTTGAAGGGCGTCTCAGTCGGCACCCGCTCGATGACGGATAACCAGCAAACCACACAGGTGACCAACAATGCCAGCATGGTCGGCTCAGTCAATGGCAATCTGACGGTGATCGCGGGCGATGCCTTGCACGTTACCGGCAGCACGGTGTATGCCGGCAACGATGCAACGTTTATCGGCAAGAGCGTCAGCTTCGATTCCGCGTTCAACACCATGACGCAAAGTCAGCAGCAATCCACTAGCCAGACTGCCGTATCGGGCGGCCTGACCAGCCCGATTATCACCGCCCTACAGACCGTCCAGGCGATGGAAAAGGCGTCGAAAGATTCAGGCGATCCGCGATTGCAAGCGATGGCGGCGGCGACATCGGCGATGGCCGTTGCGAATGCTTATACTGCCGTCAGCGGCGCTGCGCTCGGATCGGCGGTAGGGGTGAGCATCTCGCTGGGCACCAGCCAAAGCAACAATCAATCGACCTCGACGCTCAGTCAGGCAATGGGAAGCACTGCCTCCGCAGGGAACAACTTATCGGTGACAGCAACAGGCGCGGGCGCCAACAGCAACATTGATGTGATCGGCAGCCGCTTAAGCGCGACCAACAATACGACGATCGCAGCGGACGGTACCGTCAATTTTCTTGCAGCGAAAAACACAACTACGCAACAAAGCACCAATGACGGTTCCAGCGCCAACATCGGCGTGACATTCGGCCTGGGCGCGAGCAACGGCGTTTCGTTTCAATTAGGCGTCTCGGCCAACAAAGGCGACGGCAATGGCAATGACGTTGTGTACACCAATACGCAGGTTAGCGGCGGCAATAAAGTCGCTTTGATTTCCGGTAGCGATACGAATCTGATTGGCGCAGTTGTGACTGCGCCGCAAGTGGTGGCAAGCGTTGGCGGCAATCTGAATATTCAGAGTTTGCAGGACACCAGCACCTACGACAGTAAGCAAACCAGCGCCGGCATTGGCGTGTCGCTGTGCATTCCGCCGATTTGTTATGGCTCCAGTTCGGTCAGCGGGAATTTCTCGAATGCGAAGGTGAATGGGGACTACGCCAGTGTCACTACGCAATCGGGAATTCAGGCGGGCGATCTGGGCTTTCAGGTGGGGGTTGCTGGTAATACGAATCTGACTGGGGCTGTGATTGCCAGCAGTAATCAGGCGATTGTTGATAACCAGAATATCTTGATGACTGGTTCATTGACGCAAAGCTCGCTGCAGAACAAGGATACGTTTGACGCTAGTGGGTTCAGTATCGCGGCGAGCGTTAGTGGTAAGGTCGGTGATCAGTCGACTGCCCCGAAGGGATCGAAATACGATGCTGCGAATGCCGAGTCTAAGCCAACGGGGAGTTCGGGGTTCAGTAGCGGTAGCGGTAGTCAGGCCAGCACGGCACAGAGTGGTATTAGCGGTGGGCTAATCATTGTCACTGACAATGCAGCGCAGGTCGTCGCTACAGGGCAAACGGCCGATCAGACCATTGCGTCGATCAACCGCAATATCGTTACCGGTGCGGACACGAGCGGCGCGCTGACCAAAGCCTGGAATGGCGATCAGTTGATGCAGCAAACGCAAGCGAATGTTCAGATTAGTGCTGCCTTTGGTAGTGCTGCTGCCAAAGCAATCGGTGATTATGCGCAGAAACAATATGATGATGCCGTTAAAATCGGTGACGCTCAAGGTGCTGCTCAGTGGGGGGAAGGTGGTGCCTCTCGTGTCGCTTTGCAAACGGCGGCTGGTGCATTAGGTGGTGGACTGAATGGGGCATTGGGCGCGGCTGCCAGTTCTTCTATCATGCCTATCATCGGTGACATGATTGATAAGATGGATTTGCCTGATCCGATCAAGCAGGCGCTTGGCGCGGTCGCGGCATCTACGATCGGTACGATGGCGGGCGGGCTTGCAGGCGCCTCGACTGCCTTCAATGTTGATTTAAATAATCGGCAATTGCACAATAGTGAAAAAGTGCTAGCGAAAACCTTAGCAGCGAACAGCAATGGCAAGTACTCAATTGAGCAAATTCAAGCGCAAATGCAAAGCATGACGATGACGGAAAACGGTATTGTTGAACCAGGAGTGCCAACGACTGTGATTGGCGGGGCCATGCCAACTGTTGGCGGCCCATGGGATCAAATTGGCACTACAGTCGATGGACAGCCGATATATATGCAAAGAGTAACTCCGGCTGATGCGGAACTACGTGCTTATATAGTGCAGTACACCAATCATAACGCAGTGCCTAGTTTGATAACCTACGCTGAGCCTTCTACCGTACCCGTATATTCCAGTAAATCGCCCGATATCCCAACGGCTGCTTGCGCTGTAACAGCTGCTGATTGCGCTGCCGGAATTGCGCCGCCTTTATCGATCACACAAATTCAGCAACGAAATACACAGTTGGCGGATTTCTTTTCCCAGACATCGACCAATTACACCAGAGCTGCTTCGGTTGCAACAGCAGCAGGCCAGCCGGAAGTAGCTGTTCCATTTGAAGCCGCATCAGCTATTTTAAATTTGTTAGAGCAGGCTGTACGGCCAGATATAGGCCAAGTGTTAGTAGATTCTGTTGCTCTGGACTTGATAACGAAAAGAGTGTCGGCACAACTTAACATTCCATTGCCAGTGGCGGTAGAAGCGGCAGATAGATATGTCAAGCCGCAGCTACAATCAGCACGGGACTGGATTAATCAAAAGACGATGAAATGAAAATTGAAGAAAAATGGCAAGGATGGCTGATGACGTTACTTTTATGCATAGGCATAGGAATAATGTATGCATCAATTAAATATATCGATAACGGCTTCTTAATGTGGATAGGAATTTTAATAGGAACGCTATGCATGGCTGTTTCTGGCTATTCAGCACAAGCGAAAATGCTAAATATAAAGCCTTTTAATAACACTTATAAAAAGGCGAGGGATAGCTACAGCGAAAAGACGGACAAAAAATAAACGATCATGCGATATACCGGAACCTTATCTACTAAGGGGACTATAGCAATATTGCTATTTGGAGCAGTATTTTTTTTGACGATTGCGATGGGGGATTCAGAGAACCAGAAATCAGAGCCTAAAAAATGAAGAAACTCCTGCCCATATTGTTTGTTATTTATATAATTCCAGTCGTAAGCTGCGCAATAGTTTTGATAGCAGCTATCTTCATCAAATCGCTACTGAATCGTGGCTCATATTCATGGGAAGCGATTGACTGGAAATTGCTATTTGTGAATGGGACATTACTCGCGATCGTTTTTGGGGTGATTGCCGTTATCCAGCTTAATAGTCAAAAAAGTGTTGGGGCAAAAAAATACGAAGATGGTTCTCTGATACATAAACAACCACCTACATCGAATTTGGAAGATCAAAATCTTTCCCCGAAAAAAAATCATGAAAATAAAAAAGAAAAATTCTATGTTTAAAATTATTTTTATTTATATGTTTTTTAGCCGCTTGGATTTTTATTTCGACTCCGCACAAATAATAAAATCTTCTGCGCTACTAGAGCTTTTAGAAATGGGAGCCGCCCCCACTCAGCATGCTTGAAAAAATTCAACGATGGTTTAAAAATTAGCCCGATGTCGGCTGAATAACTAACAGAATTTCTGCCATCGTTCTTCTGAGAAAAAATTTAATTAGGGAACAACTTCCATGAAAACAAAAAACCGCATCACAAACCTTATTTTTTTTCTTGCCGCCTCTGCAATCGCGGGCCTAGCCACATCCGCGACCGTGAACGAAAGCACATCACCTTCCACATTAACCTTACCCGCCGGCTCGATAGCAACCGTCAATGGCATTTCAATTCCCCAGACAAAGCTAGACGCCGCAGTCCAGGCGAGTCACCAACCGGACACTCCACAACTTCGCCAGGCCCTCAAACAGCAGCTCATCGCCCGCGAGGTGTTCAGACAAAATGCCGAGAAAGCCCACTACGGCGATCGTCCCGAAGTCAAAGAAGCGGTCGATAATGTCAAGACAAACGCCGAGATTCAGCTCTATCTAAAAGATGGCGTACATCCAGATAGCATCAGCGACCAGGAAGTCAAAGCGCGTTATGAGCAGGCGATATCGTTGCTTGGAAAAGAAGAATACCGAGCCAGCATTATCTCTGTGCCAGATACTGCGACATCCCACATGGTGCTTGGCAAACTCAAGAACGGCGCCTCGTTTGAAGCGCTGGCGCAGCAATACAGCGTAGCGCCAAGCAAGAATAACGGAGGCGCATTGCCGTGGCTCATTATCAAAGTGCCTGTGACAGAAGGTAATACGTCCGGTCTGCCATTAAGCGTGGCGCAAGCGCTTACAGAAATGCGTGTTGGTGCGACTAGCAAACAGTCGATCGAGGCGGGCACGATGCGCATCATCCTCAAACTGAACGAAAAGCGGCCAACTGAAATTCCTACCTTTGAAAAATCACAGGCAGAAATTCGTCAACAGCTTGAAGCCACGGCAACACAAAAGGCAGTCGATGCATTTGTGGCTGCTCAGGTACAGAAAGCTTCGGTCCAACAATAAATCAAACGGCAGTGGAATTCTCTTTGCTGCATATCGACACAAAGAAAAATAAAAAGGTAATTATGTTTTTTAAATTTCGTTCCGCTTCTTTCTCCGCCCTTGTGGCTTTATTTTTGCTCGTGCTCAGTGGCTGCGCGCACCATCCGTCCCAGCCGCAGGATACGCAAGCGTCACTCGATCCGGATTCAGTTCCGGCATCTGCGGATTCACCGCCAGACCCACAACACGCCAAGCTGGTATTCAGATCGGATGGCAATGGAATACCAGTCGCGTTTAAACTCAGTAGCAGCACAAAAGACTGCGAAGGATATGAGCGCGTGGGTAGCGTATTTCATAGCGGGCGTGAGGTATTGACGCCTTGGGTCGCGCGGATGACCGAAGGTTTTGCCAAGATTCAAGGCATTGCAACCGAAAGGCAAAAAATCGTTCCGGCGGATGTGTCGGTGCAGATTTGGAGTCAGTCTCCGACGTTCAACCGGCCACTGGTGCTACGCTTCACTCCGGTGGGGAGCAGGACTTACCTGGTGCTTGATTTGCTTTTAAATGACCGTGGCAAGCACGTGCAGCAGATTTTTGACATCACTAATGCAGAACAGCAAGAAGCGGTCGAGGTGCAGCATCTGCCTGCATGTACGACGATTTTCTTTTAATAATTGAATTCACAAGGAGACATCATGCGTACAGCATTAAAAATAGCGACAGCCACAGCCCTCGCATTGGCTACGGGCGGCGCCTTCGCCGCAGACTTGGTCGCATTCTCGGCCGCAGCGGTCAAATCGTCCTTAGCCGATTTGCCAATGGCGTTCCAGGAGCAAACCGGCAGAGCCGTCCACTTCGAATACGGAACCGCCGGGGCGATGCGGGACAAAGCGATGCAGGGGGAGAGCTTCGATGTGATCATCGTGACGCCTTCGGCCATGAAGGCGCTAGAGGCCAAGTCGCTTGTGGATGCGAAATCTGAGCTGACGCTTGGGACGACAAGCTTGGGGGCCGGCGTCGCCAAGGGGCATTCAGCGCCTGACATCGGCACCGTCGCTTCCTTCAAAAAGACCCTGCTGTCGGCATCCTCCATCGGCATCGCAGATCCCGCACGCGGCGCCACCACAGGCATTTATCTGGCCCAGCTCTTTGAAAAACTGGGACTTTCCGAGCAAATAAAAAACAAGGTCAAAGTCTTTCCCGATGGGCAAAACGCAATGGAGGCCGCGGCCCGGGGCGAAGTCGAGATAGCGCTCGGACAAATCAGCGAAGCGGCGCCGGTGAAGGGGCTTGGACCTTTAACCTTCTTGCCCGACGACGTCCAGCTACGCACCGTTTATGTCGCCGCCATTGCTGCGAAAGCGCCAAACCGGGCGGCGGCGGCGATGCTTCTTGAAACCGTCAAATCCGCTCCCATCCAGCAGGCGCTTCAGGCTAACGGATTTGCCACTTCGCACTGAAGCGTTACAGGGGGGCTGGACATCGGGCCTATCGTCATCACCGGTTCCACCAGAAGCCTTTGCGGGTTTGGATCATAATTGGAATTCCTCTAACAAAATGAGGAAACAAGAGTGCCTTCCTTTCATGCAACCAAGGAGACGATCATGGCACGCAGAACCGCTACCGCAGAAGAAATTCGGGATGAAATTCAACGGCGCATTGCTGAGGGTAAGGAGCTTGATGGCGACTGCATCGAGTGTGAAGCACCCACGCCAATTCCGCTTAAAGAGCCGGACCAAGACGGATGCAATTGGACGGTGACGGCATACCCCGGCGTGATCCTCGGATGCCTGGGTGTTGTCAGTAACATTACTGAGCAAGTGAAGCGCGAATTCAATCTGGGCTAACAACAATCGACGCGTAAGAGCCATCGCGCCACCCTCGCAATCTCACGCCATCGATCTGGCGGGAAGGAGACAATTATGTGGACATGTCGCAACTGCGGTGTCGAGCGCGATTTCAGCGATTTCACCCCCGAAATTGACAGCGATGGGCATTACTTCATCTGCCCAGCGTGCAGCTACCGCAACATACTGCTCAGCATCGACGGCGATGACGACTCGATTACGCTGGTGCAGCCAGACATTCATTTACCCAGTGGTAAACCTGGAAAGAAGTAGGCGCATGCGGGAAGTCGGAGGCGGCTTTGCTGAGAGCGCTGTTTTGACGTAAAAAATCCGGCTTGGGGCCGGATTGGGTGATGCGAGAGGGTGAAACGATCAACGGCAGCGACGAACCCAATGACCATGCTCACGCCAGCTACGGCACACTGGATGATGGCGATAATGATGGTAATGGCGGTGGTGCCGACGATGATGATGACGATGGTGAGGAGCGGCGGCGTAAGTGGGGGCTGCCGCGCTCAAAGTGCCTACTGCGAGCGCTAATGCCAATAGGATTTTCTTCATGAAGCTCCTTCAATGGTTGATAGTCGGTGAGACACCACATTAGAACTCATTTCATAAATGGGCATAAGCGCGAATGGACTATTTGACTGGATTGCTGCGTTGCGCCGCTTGCCCAGGGGACCACCCTGGGCTGCGCGGCACGCCTAGCACTCCAGCCAAATAGCCTCATTCACACTTTTGCCCATTTATGAAATGAGTTCTAGAACAAAGCCAAAAATACAGCTTAAATAAATACATTCTGTTCTTGACGAATAGCGCCTCTTTAATAGAGACTTATTCCTAAAATATGAGAATAATATATTAAAAAGGCGATATGGCTGCCACGGATCGCTCGCTAAGTGTCTTAAAGCTGTTTTCATTGGCATCCCCGGTTTGGACAGCCGAAGAGGTCAGCGTGGAACTTCAGGTTTCCATGAGCACGGCGTATCGCTATCTGCTGGCGCTGGAAGCGATCGGTTTGGTGACGACGGCGCGCGCCGGTAAATACGTACTGGGCCCAGCCATCATCGAGCTCGATCGCCAGATTCAATTGACCGATCCGCTACTGCTTGCGGCGCGGCCGGTCATGCAAAAAATTTCAGAATTCGGGCCGGATAGTTCGGTCGTCTTGCTGTGCCGTTCTTATAGTGAGAGCGTACTGTGCATGCATCAGGTGCATACCAAGGGACCGCAACTTCTCATCAGCTATGAAAGAGGGCGTCCAATGCCGATGTTTCGCGGCGCCACCTCGCGCATCATTCTGGCGCATCAGCCGACCCGCCTATTGCGAGCGCTGTATGCGCGCCATGAAAAAGAAATACGCGAAAGCGGCATCGGCGCTAGTTGGGAAGAGTTTCGTGCTGCGATGCGCAAATTGCGCAGAACCGGTTACGCGGTCTCGCACGGTGAAATCGATCAGGGCCGGATCGGCATCAGTACGGCCTTGCTCAATGACGACCGTTCCGCGCTTGGCGGGCTCAGTTATGTCATTCCTGAATCTGCGGATGCCAAGCTGATTCCGTTTTTGGTGGGCGTTATTCAGGCGGGTGCGCGTGAGATTGAGGCTGCGCTGAAGTCTTAAATGCCGCCGCTGCCTATGCCGGCAACAATCACGCGCTTGACAATGTCTTCCTTATGCTAGACATTCAGACAAATTTTAAAAAATAAAAATCTAAAATTACACAAAGTTGGATCAAATCCACACATAAGGAGACAAAAAATGACTTCGCAGCTACGCAGAAATTTGTTGGGCGTGATGGCAACAGCCCCGCTATGGAACGTCTCGGCATTCGCGCAAACGGCCGCCTTGAAAATTTCCCACCAATTTCCCGGCGGGACCATCACCGAAGGCGATTTTCGGGATCGCCTGACGCGCGTATTTGCGCAAGAAGTCACCAAGCGCACCAACGGTAGCCTGAAGTTCGAAATTTACCCCGGTTCATCCCTGGTCAAAACTAATGCCCAGTTCTCGGCGCTGCGCAAAGGCGCGCTCGATATGTCGTTGGTGCCATTGAATTATGCCGGCGGTGAAGTGGCTGAAACCAATATCGGTCTGATGCCGGGTCTGGTGACCTCCTACCAGCAGGGCGCGTCCTGGAAAAATGCTGAAGTGGGCAAAGAGTTGGCGCGCATTCTGGCCGAAAAAGGCGTGCTGATAATCAGTTGGATCTGGCAGGCCGGCGGCGTGGCTTCGCGTGGCAATCCGATCGTCAATCCGTCCGACGTCAAGGGCCTGAAAATACGCGGCGGCTCACGTGAAATGGATATGATCCTCAAGGAAGCCGGCGCCGCAGTGATCACCCTGCCATCGGACGAAATTTATGCGGCCATGCAAACCGGTGCGATGGATGCGGCCATGACGTCGTCGACTTCCTTTATCTCATTCAGGCTGGAAGAAGTCGCCAAGAGCCTGACCACCGGACGCAACAAGGCTTATTGGTATATGTTCGAGCCGCTGATGATGTCGAAAATCGTCTTCGACCGCCTGACCAAGGATCAGCAAGCGGCCATCATGGCCGTCGGCGCCGATATGGAACTGTATGCGATGAAGGCGGCGCAATTGGATGATCAGGCAGTTGCCGCGATTTATCAAAAGGCCGGCGCCAAGGTGGTCGATCTGGATGCGGCAACCGTCAAGAAATGGCAGGATATTGCACGCGTCACCGCCTGGAAGGATTTTGCCGAGCGCAGCCCCAGTTGCGCCAACCTGCTGAAATTGGCGCAGAAACTGGCATGAGCGATAGTAGCGTGAGTGGTATGGGACACGGTGGCATGGAGCACGGTGGCATAGGACATGGCGGTGCGGATCTGCATTCGCCGGCAACTGCAACGATGCCGGCGAATGCCGCATTGGCGCTAGTGGCGCGTTTGCTCGGCATGTTCAATAAAGTCATGCTGTTCTTGTCCATGTTGGCATTGGTAGTGACGGCATCGATCCTGACTTACTCGGTGGTGGTGCGTTATTTCCTGCACCAGCCGACCGATTGGCAGGATGAAATATCGGTGTTCATCCTAGTTGGCGTGATTTTCCTGTGCGCTGCTTATGTCCAATCGGTGCGCGGGCACATCGGGATCGATGCCGTTGCCTCGCTTTTGTCGCCGGCGGCAAACAAAATACGCCTGTTCGTCGTCGATCTGTTCTCGTTTGCTTTTTGCGCATTTTTTGCATGGAAGTCGTGGACGCTGTTTTATGAAGCGCTGGCCGAAGGGCAAACGACTTCATCAACCTTGTCGCCGCCGCTCTGGATTCCCTATTCAATGATGGCGCTCGGCATGACCATGCTGACCGTCCAATTGTTGGTGCAGGTACTGACCCGTATCGTCGGTGTCCGGGAGCCGGTATGACGCCGCTGCTATTAGGTGCGCTCTATGGCGGCGTGACCATTGTTGTGATGTTTTCCGGTATGCCGATTGCATTCGCGCTCGGCTTCGTCGCCACCGGTTTCATGTATTTCTTCATGCCGGATTCCTCGCTCGATACGGTAACGCAAAACGTGTATGAGGAAATCGCTTCCATTACGTTGCTGTCGATCCCGCTGTTTATCCTCAAAGGGGCGGCGATCGGAAAATCGCCGGCCGGTAAGGATCTGTATTCGGCCATTCACGCCTGGCTCAACCGCGTGCCGGGCGGCCTCGGCATCGCCAATGTCTTTGCCTGTGCGCTGTTCGCCGCCATGGCCGGTTCTTCGCCGGCCACCTGCTCGGCCATCGGCTCGGCCGGTATTCCCGAAATGCGCCGGCGCGGTTATTCGCCGGGTTTTGCCGCCGGCATTATTGCCGCCGGCGGTACCTTGGGTATTTTGCTGCCGCCGTCGATTACGATGATTCTCTACGCGGTCGCCGCAGGGCAGTCGCTCGGTCGCTTGTTCCTGGCAGGCATCGGCCCCGGCGTGTTGCTGGTGGTGCTGTTTGCCGGCTACGCCATCTATCGGGCGCGCAAGGAATACCGGATGGCGCATGCGGTTTTTACCGGCGGCGGCGTCAAGTCGGCCTATCTGGACGACCAGCATTTCACGCTCGCGCAAAAAGTGGAAATGCTGCCGCGTGTGCTGCCGTTCCTGATTTTGCTGACCGGCGTTATGATTGCGCTCTATGGCGGCTTTGCAACGCCGGCCGAAACCGCGGGGCTGGGCGCGTTGCTGGCGCTGGTATTGATTGCCATTATTTATCGTATCTACAAGCCGCGCGATCTGGCCCCCTTCCTGAGTTCGACCATCAAGGAGTCGGGCATGCTGCTGCTGATTATCGGCATGTCGCTGCTCTATTCCTATGTGATGAGTTATCTGCATATCAGCCAGTCGGCGGCGCAGGCGGTGGTCGATCTGCATTTGTCCAAATGGTTGTTGCTGGCGGTGATCCTGTTGATGGTGATCGTGCTGGGATTCTTCCTGCCGCCGGTGTCGATCATCCTGATGACCGCGCCGATCATTCTGCCGCCGTTGCGGCAAGCCGGCTTCGATCTGATCTGGTTCGGTATTGTGATGACGGTGGTGATGGAAATGGGCTTGATTCATCCGCCGGTTGGTCTGAATCTGTTCATCATTAAAAATATTGCGCCGGATATTCCCTTGTCGGAAGTGATCAAGGGAACGCTGCCGTTCCTCGCGCTAATGTTCTTGGCCGTGTTTCTGCTGTGCTGGTTTCCCGGCATTGCAACCGGCTTGCCGACCCTATTAATGAAATGAAAACGGATTAGATGGGAAACAAATAGATGGATGGCGCTGATCGCATCTGGAATCGACAGCAGCAAAATCGCGATAGCCGCTTGGTGCGGGCGGCCAATGTGCTCGGCGGCGATCTGGTTGGCAAACTCCTGCCGGCAGCCCGCACCGCCGATCTGTTGTATAGCGTGCTGGAAGCGGGCGACCGGGTTTGTCTCGAAGGCAATAATCAGAAGCAGGCCGATTTTTTGGCCAAGGCCTTGGCCGGCCTCGATGCGTCGCGGGTACACGATCTGCACATGTTGCTGTCGGTGCTGGCTTTGCCGGAACATCTCGATCTATTCGAAAAAGGCATTGCGTCCAAACTGGATTTTTCGTTTTCGGGACCGCAGGCGGGCCGGCTGGCCGATCTGGCCTCGTCCGGCAAGCTCAATATCGGCGCCATTCATACTTACCTGGAATTGTTCGGCCGCTATTTCGTCGATCTGACGCCGCGTGTGGCATTGGTCGCGGCGCAGGCGGCGGATCGGCACGGCAATCTGTTTACCGGGCCCAATACCGAAGACACGCCGGCCATCGTCGAGGCGACGGCGTTCAAGAGCGGCATCGTGATCGTGCAGGTCAACGAGATTGTCGATGTGCTGCCGCGGGTCGATATTCCGGCCGACTGGGTCAATTTCGTGATCAAGGCGCCGACGCCGCATTACATCGAACCCTTGTTTACCCGCGATCCGGCGCAGATTTCCGAGATCCAGATTTTGATGGCGATGATGGCCATCAAAGGTATTTATGCCGAATACGAAGTGCAGCGCCTCAATCACGGCATCGGTTTCGATACCGCCGCCATCGAACTGATTCTGCCGACCTATGCCGCATCGCTCGGCCTCAAAGGAAAAATCTGCAAGCATTGGGCGCTCAATCCGCATCCGGCGCTGATCCCCGCCATCGAGGCCGGTTTTGTCGAATCGGTGCATTCGTTCGGTTCCGAACTGGGCATGGAGGACTATATTCGCGCCCGGCCCGATGTGTTTTTTGTCGGCCCCGACGGTTCCATGCGCAGCAACCGGGGCCTATGCCAGACCGCCGGCCACTATGCCTGCGATATGTTCATTGGATCGACCCTGCAGATCGATTTGCAGGGTAATTCATCGACTGCAACCGTGGGCCGTATCGCCGGCTTCGGCGGTGCGCCCAATATGGGCGCGGATGCACGCGGCCGGCGTCATGCAAGTCCGGCATGGTTGAAGGCCGGACAGCAGGCGCGGGCCGGCAAAGATGTCATTCCGCGTGGGCAAAAGCTGGTGGTGCAAATGGTGGAAACGTTCCGCGAACACATGCAGCCGGCCTTTGTCGATAAGCTCGATGCCTGGCAACTGGCCGCACAGGCCGCCATGGCGATCCCGCCGGTGATGATCTATGGCGACGACGTGACGCATATTTTGACCGAGGAGGGCATCGCCAATCTGCTGCTGTGCCGTAACGAGGAAGAGCGCGAACAGGCGATCCGGGGCGTGGCCGGTTATACCCCGGTCGGTCTGGCGCGCGACCGGCGCATGGTGGATAATTTGCGCGATCGCGGCATCATTCTGCGTGCCGAGGACATGGGCATCGATAAGCGCCTGGCCACGCGTGATTTGCTGGCCGCCAAGACCATGAAAGATTTAGTCCGAGCTTCCGGCGGTCTGTACAACCCGCCTAAACGTTTCAGAAACTGGTAGGCTTTTTTCATTATGGAAACTTTGCATTTTCGTTTTGAAGCAGGGCCGCCTCAGGAGCAGCGCCGCTTTGATGCCAGTACTGGCGCTGCCGCCAAAGCGACGCTGGTCGGCGTGGTCGGCTCGGGTAATCTGGAAGTGCTGATCGAGCCCTCGACACTGGAGGGCGCATGCACCATCGCTATCACGACCGCTGCGCGCGGCTTCGGCGCAATCTGGGAGGCCGTCATGCGCGATTTTCATCAACGCTGGCATGGGGATTTGGCCGATGTGGCGATCTCTATCAACGATATGGGCGCTACACCGGCCGTGGTCAGCCTGCGTTTGGATCAGGCGGTGGAAGCCATGCTGGAACAACCATGAGCAGCTACCTGGAAGCGAA